>NZ_LZLU01000077.1:0-559 GCF_001673415.1 Mycobacterium sp. 1165196.3
GCGGGCAGTCGTACACCGCCACCACCCTGGGCGAGCTGGAAAAGAGCTACAACGCCATCGAGAACGAGATCGGCTACCGCACGGTGCCGGGGCCGGGCAGCTCCGGCTGGCTGCGGCTGGCCGTGCTGACCGCCCTGATCGCGACCGCGCTGGCACTGCTGATCAACCGGCGCCTGCCCAGCTGACTCAGGCGGGCAGCCTGCGGTTCAGCAGGAGCCCGGCCAGGATGGCGCCGGCCAGGACGAACGCGCCGAGCAGCATCCAGGCCAGGCTGGCGTCGCCCTTCACGGTTTCGTAGCCGATCTGGCGCTGCAGCGTCGAGTACACGTTCTTCAGCGAGTCCAGGCTGTCGGCGTGGAACGACTGCCCGCCGGACAGCTTGGCCACCATCTTCATCTGGTCGGTCGAGACCGGGACGGCGATGCGTTGCCCGTCCATCTCGATCTCGCCGCCCTTGGTCCCGAACGAGATCGTCGAGATCGGCACGCCCTCGTCCTTGGCCAGCCGCGCCGCCGTGTAGACGCCGTCGTGCGGATCGCTGGGATTGGAAGGCTTGTTT
>NZ_LZLU01000078.1:0-40491 GCF_001673415.1 Mycobacterium sp. 1165196.3
CGAGGTTCTTCGCCGCGGCGTCCACGGCGTCGGCGTCGGTGTCGTCGTCGTCGGTCTCGTGCTTCCAGCCGCGCTGCGCCACGGCGAGCACCCGCAGCCCCTGCTCGGCGAGGCCGTGCACCATCGCCTCGGCCCGCTTGAGGTCGGCGTCCGGGTCGGCGAATTTGCAGCGCGGCTGGAAGCACGAGACCGACGACGACGACACCGACGCCGACGCCGTGGACGCCGCGGCGAAGAACCTCGAGTTGCTCGGCTACGTCGGGCTGGCCGACACCGCCCGGGCGTCGGCGCGCCCGCTGATCGAGGCGCTGGTGGACGCCGACCGCGACGTGGTGCTGATCACCGGCGACCACCCCGTGACGGCGCGCGCGATCGCCCGGCAGTTGGGCCTGCCCGAGGGCGCCAGAGTGGTCACCGGCGCCGAACTCGCCGGCCTCGACGAGGACGCCTGCGCCAAGCTGGTCGCCGACGTGCAGGTGTTCGCCCGGGTCAGCCCCGAGCAGAAGGTGCAGATCGTGGCCGCCCTGCAGCGCTGCGGCCGGGTGACGGCGATGGTCGGCGACGGCGCCAACGACGCCGCCGCCATCCGGATGGCCGACGTCGGTATCGGGGTGAGCGGTCGCGGTTCGTCGGCCGCCCGCGGCGCCGCCGACATCGTGTTGACCGACGAGGATCTGGGCGTATTGATGGACGCCCTGGTCGAGGGCCGCAGCATGTGGGCGGGCGTGCGCGACGCCGTCACGATCCTGGTCGGCGGCAACGTCGGTGAGGTGCTGTTCACCATCATCGGCACCGCGTTCGGCGCCGGCCGCGCCCCGGTGGGGACCCGTCAGCTGCTGCTGGTCAACCTGCTCACCGACATGTTCCCCGCGCTCGCGGTAGCCGTCACCTCGCAATACGTCGAACCCGACGAAGCCGAATACGAATCGGCCGAGGCCGCCGAGGAGGCGCGCCGCCTGCACCGGCGCGCCGTGCTCACCGGGGCCACGCCCTCACTCGACGCCCCGCTGATGCGCCAGATCGTCACCCGTGGCGCCGTCACTGCCGCCGGGGCGACGGCCGCCTGGGCGATCGGGCGCTGGACGCCGGGTACCGAAAGGCGCACGGCCACAATGGGTTTGACCGCGCTGGTGACGACGCAGCTGGCGCAGACGCTGCTGACCCGCCGGCACAGCCCGCTCGTCGTGGCGACGGCCCTGGGCAGCGCCGGCGTCCTGGTCGGCATCGTGCAAACCCCGGTGATCAGCCAGTTCTTCGGCTGCACGCCGCTGGGGCCGGTCGCCTGGTCCGGGGTGCTGGGCTCGACGGCGGGAGCCACCGCGATCTCGGCGCTGGCCCCCAATTGGCTGGCCAAGCAGGTCGCCGCCCTGGAGCCCGGCGAGGAATGATCGTGTTCAGCCGGACAACTCCCGGCGCAGCACCTTGCCGGTCGGGTTGCGCGGAATGCTGTCCACGACGTTGATGTCGCGGGGCTGTTCGAAGCGGGAGACCCGGTCCTTCAAATATTCGCGCAGCTGCGCGGCGTCGATCTCGCTGCCGGGCTGGGCGACCACGTACGCGGCCAGGCGCTGACCGAACCGCTCGTCGGGGACTCCGATGACGACGTTCTCGGCGACGGCGGGGTGCTGGGCGAGCGCGTTTTCGACCGCGCGCGGATAGACGTTCTCGCCGCCGGAGATGATCATGTCGTCTTCGCGGCCGACGATGAAGAGCCGGCCCGCGTTGTCCAGATAGCCCATGTCGCCCGTGCTGGTCATGCCGTCGACGACGGCCTTCGCGGCGCCGTCGGTGTAGCCGTCGCTGGTCAGTTCGCCGCCCACGAAGATCCGCCCGGTGACCCGCGGCCCGACCGGTCTGTCGTTCTTGTCGAAGATCCGCACCGGGCAGCCCACGACCGGCCTTCCGACGGTTTCGGGCGCTTCGCGCAGATCCGCCGGCGTGGCCAGCGCACCGATGCCGACCTCGGTGGAGCCGTAGCCGTTGTAGAGGACGTCGCCGTAGGCGTCCATGAACCGCTGGCCCAACGTGGGATCGAGGCGGTCGCCGCTGGAGATCACCGTCCGCAGGTAGGGCAGCGGGTTTCGCGCCCGCACCTGCTCGGGCAGCTCCAGGATGCGCGCGAGCACCACCGGCACCGCGGTGAAGGCGTCGGCACGATGCAGCGACGCCTGCGCCAGCGCGGCTTCGGCGTCGAACTCGCGGCGGGTGAGCACGGTTCCCCCGAGCGCGAGGGTCAGCATCAGCATGCCCAACCCCAGCCCGTGAAACATGGGCATTGCCACCGAGATTCGCGACCCGGTGTGCAGCCGGGTGCGGTCCAGGATCGTCACCCACACGCCCACCGCGGAGCGCAGCTGCGGTGAGCGGGGCACCCCCTTGGGGGTGCCGGTGGTGCCCGATGTCAGCAGGACGATGCGGCCGGGGGCGGCCACGGCCGGTCTGCCGGCGCCTTCGTCGGCGCCGAGCGTCGCCGGATCGACGGTGCCGACCGATTCGTCAGCGGCCCGCAGCCGCTCGACGAATTCGGCGTCGGTGACCACGGTCGAAATGCGGTGCGCTTGCACCGCGGCGGCCAGCGCGTCGCTGCGAAACTCCGTGCTCATCGGGACGACATCGGCGCCCAGCAGGGCGGCGGCGAACACGCCGGCCACAAAACCGCGTCCGTTGCGGCACATCACCCCGACCGCCTGCCCGGGTGCAACGCCGTCGTCGGCCAACCGCCGCGCCAGCGACTCGGTCACCAGTTGCAGCCGGCGATAGCTGAGCGCGCCGTCGTCGTCGACGATCGCGGTCCGGTCGGGCCACCGGGCCGTCGTGACCGCCAGCAGGGTGTACGGATTGGTGCCGCCCCGGCGTGCCTCGCGAAGCAGCCGGAAACCCGCCAGTGGCGCCGGCGGACTCAGCAGGCCCGAGCGCAGCAGGGCCCGGGCAGCGGTGGGAATCACCCGGTCATTCGTCATTGTCGGCCTCGTCGGTGTCGGACTCGCTGAAGAACCGGCGATGCCACAGCCGGGCGGCGTAATCGGCCGGCCCCGCCAGCAGCACCGAGGCCAGCTCGGCCGGCAGCACCCAGGGCGGTTCGATGGTGCGGGGCCGCTCGATGACCGCCTTGGCGATCGCGTCGGCGGCCTCGTCCGCCGACAGGCCGGGTAGGCGGCCCAGCAGCGGGGTGGGCGCGATCATCCTGGTTCGGACCAGAGCGAAGTAGACAGTGGTCACGTCGACGCCGTCGGTGTGCAGTTCCGGAGCGACGCTGCGCAACCAGCGGTCGAAGGCGCCCTTCGATGCCTGATAGGCACCCCATTGCGGACCCGGCGCCACCCGCACCCCGACGCTCGAGACGTTCACGATGTGCCCGCTGCCGTTGTCACGCATGGCCGGCAGCAGACCCAGGAGCAGCCGCACCGGTCCCAGGTAGTTGATGTCGATCGTGCGCTGGAAGTCGTGCGGCCGGTCGTACTGGTCATGCAGCGAGCGACGCAACGATTTGCCGGCGTTGCTCACCACGATGTCGGGCGGGCCGTGCTCCTCGGTGATGCCCTTGGTCAGGGTGCTCACCGCGGATTCGTCGGTGAGGTCGGTGGGATAGGCAACCGCGTGGCCCCCACCGGCATTGATCGACGCCGTCAGGTCGCAGAGCCGTTCCTCGGATCGGGCGACGACCAGGACGGTGGCTCCCGCGGCGGCCAGGCTGCGCGCGGTCGCCTCGCCGATGCCGTAGGAGGCGCCGGTCACCAAGACGGTTTTGCCGGAGACGGCGCCGCGCAACTTGTCGGGATCCGACACCCGCGCCGGGTTGGCCACGTGGTCCGTGACCGTGTTCAGGGCCTGCGTTAGTGCGTTCAACTTCGCTGCCGCATTCACTCGAGCCGCTCGCCGAGGTCGGCTGTTGCTTCACCGTAACCCCGGCTCGTAACTACGAGTAGCAGACCACACTGGGGTGCGGGCCCGCGCTCCGGCCCGGCGCTGCCGCCCAGCGGACGACCCGAGCGAGCGGTGGGCGCGACGGGCCCGGGCGCCCGCGCCGGATGGCGTCGCGCACAACCAATCTCAGCCCGTCCGCAATCGCGGCGGTTATTTTATGAGAACACGGTAATTTCGGTGTTTCTGGTGTTTAAGCGGCGTGTTGGCTGGGCACAATGGCGGCATGATCGCACGTCACGTCATTCGTACCCTTGGTTCCGCAGTAGTTCTCGCAGCGTCGGGCGTGGCCGTTTCGGCCGTGTCCGCCTCCGTTATCCCCTCCGCGTCGGCCCAGTGTCCGGACGTGCAAGTGGTGTTCGCCCGCGGCACCGGTGAAGCACCGGGCGTGGGCCCCACCGGCCAGGCCTTCGTCGACGCCCTGCACCAGCGCGTGGGCGGACGGTCCTTCGACGTCTACCCCGTCAACTACCCCGCCAGCGATCAGTGGGCGACCGGCATCGACGGCGTCAGAGACGCGGGCGCGCACGTGAATTCGATGGCCCATGACTGCCCCAACACCAAGATGGTGCTCGGTGGCTACTCGCAGGGCGCGGCCGTGATGGGCTTTGTCACCTCGGCCGCCGTGCCCGACGGCATCGACCCCAACACCGTGCCCAAGCCGCTGGCCCCCGACGTGGCCAACCACGTCTCCTCGGTGGTGCTGTTCGGCATGCCCAACGTGCGGGCGATGAACTTCCTCAACGAACCGCCCGTGGTGATCGGCCCGGCGTATCAGGACAAGACCATCAAGGTGTGCGCCACCGAGGACCCGGTCTGTTCCGACGGGATGAATTTCGCCGCGCACGACACCTACGCCGACGACAGCGCGATGATCGACAAGGGAGTCTCGTTCGCCTCCAGCCACCTGGCCCTGGACGGCCCGGCCGCAACCGCGGTCGCGTCGCCGCGTGGCAGCTTCGGAGAGTAACCGCCTGCCCGGGGTTCCTGGCTAGTCCCTGATGAAGCCCTTGTTGCGCATCAGGGCATCGGCCAGGAATCCGTCGTGCGGAATGTGCGGGGCGTGCCACCACGTGGGGTGGTGGCCGCAGTAGACGTTGCCGACGGTCGGCTCGGCGATCAGATCGTCGATCAGCGCCTCGTCGCCGGTGATCGCGGTGACCACCAGCGAATGCCGTAATGGTTGGACCCCGTCGTGGCGCGACCAGGCCGACACCCACGCACACGGGAAGGGCAGCTCCAGGTTGAGCTGGTCCGGATCGGGTTGTGCCATCACATGCAGGGCCGGGCGCAGCGCGGCGTAGCCGTCGCCGAGTTCGGCGACCACCCGGTCGGCGCCGAGCAGCGGGGTCGACCCGACGGCCTTGGCCGCCAAGATGTTCGCGACCGCGCGCGCCTGGTGGACGGGCAGGGTGGGCAGGACCGCCCGCTCGTCATCGGTGGGCAGCGGTTCGATCGCCGCCAGCCGTTCGGCGATGGCATGGGCCAGCGCGGCGGGATCGCCCTCGTAGAGCACCGCGGTGGTGTTGACGCATGCCATGCCGCCGTGGTTGGCGATCGAGTCGACGATGACGTCGAGGTAGTCGCGCCAGTCGCGGTCGGCCGTGATCACGATCTTGCTGCGCCCCGGCCCGTTGACGATCACCGCCGGGTCGTCGGCGTACTTGTCGACCACCTGCTGGCCCCCGTACACCATCGCCAGGTCGGCCGCCCGGATGATCTCGTCGGCGCCGGCATGGTCGGTGGGCAGGTAGACGGCGTCCTCGGCGCGGAACCCGGCCCGCCGCAGCGCGCACACCAGCCGGTGAGCCGTCAGCGGCTCGCGGCGTGAGGGGCGCACCGCGACCCGGTAGCCCAGCGCGAGGGCCTGCGGCCAAAGCCCATGGACGCCCGGGCCGTTTCCGGCCGCGTGCACCGCGAACACCTCCCCGCGCCGCACCCACACCGCACCGCCCGCGCGGGTCCGCTCCTCGCGCCAGTCCAGCGCCGCCCCCACCGGCCGCGCCGGCCGCACCGCGTCGACGGCGTCGCCCACCGCGTCGGCCACCCCGCGCGCCCCGGCCCGGGTGACCGCGATCGGCATGCCCGAAATCCGGGCGGCCAACGTCACATAGGCCTCGAAATCCAGCCCCGCGACGACGCCGTCGGCGAAGATGCCGGCGGCGCGGGACAGCGCGGCCACGCGCCGGGCAACGGGCAGCGGTGCGATCCTGCGCTGCGCGCCCAGCGTCCGTGAAACATACAGCGGTGGAACCAGGCTCAGCTCCGCGACCGCGGCACCGGCGGTGGTGGTGACCAATTCGCGTTTGCGGGTCCGGTACTCACCGCCCGCACCGAGGGCGTCGAGTGCCACCAAACCGGTTGCCGCACAGCCACTGTCACTGTCCACGCTCAGTACACGCCCTCGATGACGGCCTCGCCCTCGAAGGTGGACACCGGCCGCACCTCGCTGACCGAATCGCTGAGATCGCCCGCCGGTCCGGGCATCCTGATCGCCCGGTCGCGCTCCAGGTTGTTCGGTATGAACATGCCCTTGCTGATGTGGTGCATCACCACCTGGCCCGGACGCCCGTAGGGCACCCGTTCCCCGGTGTCGGGATCGACCACCCAGAACACCACATACGGGGTGCGCGGATCGAAGACGAAGGAGTCGTCGTCGCCGGTCCGGGTTACCGCCTGTGACAGCACCATGGTGCTGCCGAACGCCATGGCGATGGTCGTCGCGGGAAAGATGTCGCGCAGCAGGTCGAGGGTGTCGGCGTCCACGTGCGCCCCGCTGAGCAGCAGGTAGCGGATCTTGTCGTTGACCAGGTCGACCACCCGATCGTTGCGGGCGATCGCCTCCAGCAGCGGCGGGGTGGTGTGCAGGTTGGCCACGGACTGCGTCTGCAACACGAAGACGGCCTGCTCGACAACGTGGTCGACGTAAGCCGCCACCTCGGTTGCCGCCCCGCGCGCGGCGAGCCGTTTCACCCAGCGGGGATCGATGTCGATTGCGTGGAAGACGGAGCCGAGCCGCTGCGACACCAGCCGGGAGAAGTAGCCGACGCCGTGCGGACCGCTCGGCATCAGACACAGAAAGCCCTGGCCCCGCCGGAAACCGCCCGCGGCGAAGTCCTCGGTTTGCCATTCGACTACCTGTGCGACCCAATCCGGCAGCTGCACAGTGCGTTTCGGGGCGCCGGTGGTACCCCCGGATTCGAAGATCTGGGGCACCGGTGGCCGGGACCCGTAACCGCGCGGAATGAGGTCTTCCACTGGGACACTGCGTAATTCGTTGACCAGGTTGGGGAACAGTTGTAGGTCGGCGAAGGTGTTGACGTCGGTCAGCGGGTTGAAGTTCAACGTGCGGGCGGCCCGCAGCCAGAACGGCGAACCGGTGTCGTCGCCGAAGTGCCAGGCCATCGCCGCCCGCAGGTAGGCCTCGGCGTCCGCCACGGGCGCCGCCCGCGGGACGCCCAACAACGAGAAATCGACTGCGGCCATGCCCTCGATACTCTCGCATCCAGGACGGTGCCGCCAAGGACGACGGGCGCCCGCGGCCAGCGGCGTGTCCCCTTATCCGCTTATTTCACAAGGAATTTCATCTATGTGCACGCGGTGTTCAGCGGAACCGCCCGGCCTAGCCGCCGAACATGGCGGTGATCGTCTCGTTGAAGCGGGGGTAGATGTCGTCGTAGGTGCCGTCGCGCTCGGCGAACCGGAACATCTTGGCGCGCTCCACCACGATTTCCTTGGCCTGCGGCTGCGTCTGCAACAGGGTGACGGTCTCGGTGATGTAGTCCTCCAGCGGCATCGCCCGGGGATCGAATCCCCGCTCGCCCTGCAGCGCGGTTTGCACGTGCGGCGGGATGATTTCGATCACCTGCACCGAAGTGCCGCGCAGTTGGAAGCGCAGCGATTCGGTGTAGGAGTGCAGCGCCGCCTTGGAGGCACAGTAGCTCGGGGTGAGCGCGCTGGGCATGAAGGCCAGACCGGACGTGACGTTGAGGATGGTGGCGTGCGGCTTGCGCAGCAGCGCGGGCAGCAGGGCCGAGGTCAGCCGGATGGGGCCCAGCAGGTTGATGGCCACCGACTGCTCGGCCAGGCCGACGTTGCCGGTGGTGAGGTCTTCGACCCGTTGAATTCCGGCGTTGTTGACCAGCACGTTGAGGTCCGGGTAGTGGTCGGTCAGCTGGGTGGCGAACCGGCGGATATCGGCGGCGTCACCCTGATCGAGCGACAGCGTCTGGATGCCGGGGTTGGCCTCGGCGACGGCCCGCAATTGGTCGCTGCGCCGGGCGGCGATGATCACCTGGTTGCCCAACCGGTGGAAGGATTCGGCCAGACCTCGGCCGATTCCGCTGCCACCGCCGGTGACCAGAACGGTATTGCCCGTCATCTGCATCGCGGTACTCCTTCGGGTCGCCCTGCCACCGGCTCGATCGACCGGCCCACTGAGCCGACCTAGCGGAATGCCCCAATGCGCAGCCGGCTAACCACCATGCCTCATCCGCACGGGCGCTGTCACGGATATCGCCGCGACGATGCCGAGCCGCCCCAGACCCGGTTACGCGGCCGGGCGGTTGTGCAGCCGGCGCGGGTCGACGCCCGCGCGGTCCCACGCGTCGGCCGCCCAGCTCGTGTAGAGCACCCGGACGGGCAGCCGGTTCAACAGCGGGTTGAGCGCGCGAATGGCTGCGGCGACGCGCTGAAAGCGCTTCTCCTTCTTGGCATCCCATCGCAGCTGGCACACCTCGCGCATCTGCGGCGGAAGCGTTCCGACCACGACCAGCCGGGTGTAGGCGTTCAGCGGAGCCGAGAGCACTTTCCACACCGGTTTGGGCATCCGGCGCGGGCCCGGGATGCCCTTGCGGATGTAACCGGTGCCGTACAGCACGGTCTTATGGGGGACGAACCGGTCGAGCATCTCGTCCCAGTAGGCCAGGAAGTCGTCGTAGGTCTGCGGTTGCCCGCGGTCGCTGACGCCATACAGGCTGTACCAGAGCTTGCCCTCGTTGAAGATCTGCTCCTTCTCTGCGCGGCTCAGCCTCCGGATGAACATGTCGGTGTTGTAGATGACCTGGTCGACGAAGCTGGCGTGCGCCCAATAGAACAGCTCGGGATTCAGCGCGTGATAGCGCGAGCCGTCGCTGACCGTGCCCTTGATCGTCTTGTGAAAGTCCCGCACCTTGCGGCCCCACTCGTACGGTTCGTCGGAGTAGACGGTGTTCATCAGGGGCGGTGCGGTGCGCTTGGCCCGACCGAGCGTGTCGCTGAAGATGACGGAGTGGTCCAGCACGCCCTGGGCGAGCTGCTCGATGCAGTTCTCCACCCCGGCGGTGCGCTGAAAGCCGAACAGCTGAGTCCGGACGTCGCCGTAGAACTTCCAGATCAACGAGTCCGGCCCCAACCGCGGGGCGGCGTCGGCGATCTCGTCGTCGACCGGCATCGGCATCGCCTCGCGAACGCCGGTATCGAAACGCGACCCCGCACTTGCCGCGGTTAACTCATCGTTTTGGGCGGTCATGCCCACCTCCTCGCCGTACCCGCGCCGCGCGACGGCAACCCGGTGTGAATCAGTGACACAAAGATGTGTCTTTGTTTCAGTCGCCTCGAACACTAACAAGCGCGCGTCGCCGTCGCACCTCCCGGGCAGGTCTTCGCGCCGGAAAAGTCGCCCGTGAACCATGCCGAGGAGTTGATACGATGCCGCCAATCATGCAGTCCGAACCGGGCTCTGCCACTGCCGAGGCGCTCACCGATCTCGACCGCACCATCTTGGACACCGCGCGCAGCGTGTTCGAGATTTACGGCGTGCGTCGGGCCAATATCGACGACGTCGCCGCCCGCGCCGGGGTCAGCCGCAGCACCATCTACCGTCGCTTCCCGACGAAGGAGAACCTGTTCGCCCACGTGGTGCGGCGCGAAGCCGGCCAGTTCTTCAGCACCCTGGACCAGGCGACAACCGGCTGCAACCCGCAACAGGCGGTCGTCGAGGCCTTCGCGCTCGGGGTACGCCTGGTACAGGACTCCGCGCTGTACTCGCGGATCGCCGAGAGCGAACCCGAACTGTTCGGCATGTTCTCCCGGTCGCAGGCGTTTCCGATTCGCCAGTTCGCCGACGGGATCGCCCACACCCTGCGCCGTTGCGGCGCCGACCTGGCCGAGGCCGACCTGGACAACATCGCCGACATCCTGCTTCGCGTCGCCTTGGGCATCATCGTCTTCCCCACCGACCGGCTCGACACGTCCGATCCGGCGGCGGTTCGCGACTACGCCGCGCGCTATCTGGTGCCGATCATCGGCGGCGAGCGGTCCCGATAATGGGCCTCGAATTGTCGGCGGCCTGAACTAGCCTTGAACCGTGGCTGGGAGTTCTGCGGCGCCGCGGACTCGGTACGCCAGTTGCGGTGAGATCGACATCGCCTATCAGGTCTTCGGCGATGGCCCGATGGACCTGCTCATGCTGCCGGGCCCGCTGATCCCGATCGACTGCGTCGACCTCGAGCCCTCGATGTACCGCTTTCATCGCCGGCTCGCGTCGTTCTGCCGGGTGATCCGCTTCGATCAGCGCGGCATCGGCCTGTCCTCCCGGGTCCCCTCGCTGGACATGCTCGGTCCGGAGTCATGGGCGCAGGATGCGCTCGCCGTGATGAATGCGGTGGGTTGCGAGAAGGCCACGATCTTCGCTCCGGGTTTCACCTCGCTGGCCGGTCTGGTTCTCGCGGCCGACCACTCCGATCGGGTGAACAGCCTCGTCATAGCCAACGGCGCGGCGCGCACGCTGCGGGGGCCGGACTATCCCATCGGCGCCGAACTCGACGCCGCCGAGCGATTCACGTCGGTCGGGATGGAGCCGGACGCCGTCGAGCAGGGCTTCGACATGCTCGGCATCATCGCCCCCAGCGTCGCGCACGACGACGCGTTCCGCTCGTGGTGGGACATGGCCGGCAACCGGGCGGCGTCACCCAGCATGGCCCGTGCGTTCATCAACAAGGTCCGGGAGGGCGATGTCCGCGACAGGCTGCCGCGCGTCGCCGTGCCGACGCTGATCGTCCATCGCGACAACCCCGCCTTCAGCCCCGTCGAGCATGCGCACTATCTCGCCGAGCGCATCGCCGGCTCGCGTCTCGTCGAACTGCCCGGACAGGACTCCCTGTACTGGGTCGGCGACACCGGCCCGATGCTGGACGAGATCGAAGAGTTCATCACCGGAGTCCGCGGCGGCTCCGACGCCGAGCGGCTGCTCACCACCATCATGTTCACCGACATCGTCGGCTCCACCGAGCGCGCCGCCGCGCTCGGCGACCACCGCTGGCGCGACCTGCTGGACAACCACGACAGGATCGTGCGCCACGAACTGCAGCGGTTCGGCGGTCGCGAAGTCAACACGGCCGGTGACGGATTCGTCGCCACGTTCACCAGCCCCAGCGCGGCGATCGCCTGCGCCGACGCCATCGTGGACGCCGTTCGTGTGCTGGGCATCGAGGTGCGGGTCGGCATTCACGCCGGCGAGGTCGAGGTGCGCGGCGCGGACGTCGCGGGCATGGCCGTCCACATCGGCGCGCGGGTGGCCGCGCTCGCGAGACCCAGCGAGGTGCTGGTGTCGTCCACGCTGCGCGACATCGTGACCGGCTCGCGGCACCGGTTCGGCGACCGCGGCGAGACCGCGCTCAAGGGCGTGCCCGGGTACTGGCGGCTGTACGCCCTGGTCCGCGAGCACGCCGTCGTTCGGCGGTAACCGGACCGCAAATCGCAGCGGTCGAAGAGCCGGCGCCCCCGGCGTAGGCTGCGGACGGGACTCACCGGAGCCGAAGCATCCCGGCTTTCCGTTCGATTTCTGGCGTCCGGCTTGGTATTTGACCGAAGGAGTACGCATGACCGACGTGCACGTCTCGCTGCCTCCCGCCCTCCGGCGCGCGCTGGACCTGCTCATCGATCCGCCGGCCGATCCCGACGTGAGCCGGGGCTATCTCGACCTGCTCGGCCCCGGCGCGGCCGCCGGTGGCGCCGTCGAGCAGAACACCGGCCCCATCCAGGCGGCGTGGGCCTCGCCGATCGGGTCGCTGCTCTACGACAACGCCCAAGCGCTTTCTCGGCGCTGGATCAGCGCATGGCAACTGCCGCTGGAATGGTTGGACGTTCCGCAGGGCGGTATCGCGCTGGACGTCGGATCGGGGCCGGGCAACGTCACCGCGTCGCTGGCCCGTGCCGCCGGTCCGCAGGGGCTGGCCCTCGGCGTCGACATCTCCGAGCCCATGCTGGCCCGCGCGGTCCGCAACGAGGCCGGGCCGCAGGTCGGCTTCCTCAAGGCCGACGCACAGCGACTTCCGCTGCGCGACAGCACCATTGACGTGGCGGTGTCGACCGCCGTGCTGCAGTTGGTTCCGAATCCGGCCGACGCGCTCGCCGAGATAGCGCGCGTGCTGCGCCCCGGTGGCAGGCTGGCCGTCATGGTGCCCACCGCCGGGCGCCTGGCCCGGTATTGGCGGATGCTGCCCAACGTCGGGGCGCACGCGTTCGACGACGACGAAATCGGGGATGCGTTGGAGAACAACGGCTTTGCCAGTGTGCGGGTGAAGACCCTCGGGACGTTCCAGTGGGTGCGCGCCAAGTTGGGCTGACGCGCCCAGGTTTTTCGATGGCGGGTGCGCGGACCTAGTCCGGCGACTGGGCCAGCACGGCGAGTCGGTCCATGGACTCGCGCAGCATCTCCGCCGTCGTCGCGCGGGCGCGCTCGAGGCGGGTGGCGTCGGTCAGCGCCGTCCAGTCGTAGGTGTGCGTCACCGTGGTGAGTTCGGCGTTGACCGGGCTCAGTTCCCAGCGCCACAGGTGCCCCGGCGGCTGCTTGCCGGGTTCGGCTGGGCGCCAAGCTATTACACTGCCCTCGACGAACTCGGTGACGTGGTTTTCGCGCACCGCGCCGTTGGTCAGCGTCGTCTTGAACACGTCACCCACGCGATGCACACGACCGGAGGCAGACGATGCCAGATTGCCGTTGCCGTCCCAGCTCGGCTGGCGGGACGGATCGGCGATCAGTTCGAAGATGCGCGCCGCATTGGCCGACATCACGCGGGTGGCGCTCACGATGCGTTCGGTATCGGACATATCGCTATCCAAACACGTGCGGCCGTACGGCGCGCCGGTGACTTTGGGCGGCAGGCGGTTCACCCCATTCGGGGCAGCGCCTCGATGGGTCCGGACAGTACCGATTTGACGTAGCGGGTGTCGTCGTCGGCCAGCACCTCCGTGTCGTCCCGCTCGATGCCGTCGACGATCGCCCGGGCCACCTGGCGCGGATCGTTCTTGCGTGCCTCGAAGCCGGCGGTCATGTCGGTGTCGGTGAAGCTGAGGTGCGCGGCGACGACCAGGGTGCCCTGCTTCTCGAGCTCGATGCGCAGCGAGTTCGTCGTCGACCACAGTGCGGCCTTGGAGTCGCCGTACCCGCCGGATCCGGGCATCCAGGACAGGATCGAGGCGATGTCGACCAGCGCACCGCCGCCGTTGTCGGCCAGGATCGGGGCGAAGGCCTTGGCCACGCGCAGCGCGCCGAAGTAATTCGTCTCGAAGACCGCTCGCACCTCGTCGATGTCGCTGTCAAGCAGTGTCCGGGCGCCGAGAACTCCGGCGTTGTTGATGACAATGTCGGCGTCCGCCGCCGTGGACGCGAGCGCGGCAACCGAATCCGGGTTGGTGACGTCCAATGCGACGCTGACCACGCGGGGGTCCTGGCTGGGCTTCGGCGCCCGGGCGGTGGCGTAGACCTTCGCCGCGCCCCGGTCCAGCAATTCGGCCACGATGGCTTTGCCCAGACCGCGCTGCCCACCGGTGACCACTACCGTCGACCCCTTGACGTTGACCATGTCCTGCTCCTTTGACGTAGGCAAAAATGTTTTGATTGCGTCACGCTAATTGACCGCCGTGACATAGTCAAGTATTCTTTACTTATGTCTTCTCAGTGGGTTGCGTCACAGCGATACGGCTGTGGCGGCGCTCCCGGTGGCCTGGGCCTGGTCCAGGACTTCCTCAACACGAGGGCCATCGACGGGTACGGGCCGGACCTGCTGGCCGAACCACGCCTCGCCGGCGACTGGGCGACGGCCGCCGTGCGGGCGTGGTCGGCCGCGCGCGGCGTGGACCTGTCGCCCCCCGAGCTGGGTGCCGCCGACCTGGCCAAGCTTCGCGCGCTGCGCGCCACCATCGAGCAACTCGTCGCCGGCGAACAATCGCGATCTCATGGCGCCGACGGCGTCGCCGCATCTTTCGCGCTGTCCGATGCCGGTGAGGTGCGGTTGGATCCCCATGGCGGCGGTTGGCGTTGGCTGGCATCGGCGCTGTGGGGCGAGATCCTGTTGAGCCAGCAAGCCGGCACCTGGCGGCGGATCAAGCGTTGTCACAACCACCGGTGCGGCTCGACGTTCTACGACCGCTCGAAAAACAACAGCGGCGTCTGGCATGACGTCAAGACGTGCGGCAACGCCGTCAATCTGAGGGCCTCCAGGGCGCGCCGGCGCGAACGCGAACGTGAACGCGCGCTGCACTCAGACGTTGCGCCAGAGCAGTCGGTAGCGGTAGTAGACGCCCCGCCGGATGCGGGCTCCGGGTAGGACGTCGTCGGCCGCTCGCCGGATCTCGGCCAGGCTTTCGCGGGGATGGGCGACGGGTACACCGATGTCGCGGGTTTCCCGGTGCAGCCTCGAACCGGCGCGTACCGCCGGTAAACACAGACCGGCCCACAGCCAGTCGGCAACGCTCTTGTTGGCGGACAGTCCCACCACCGCCAATTGCCCAGCGGGCCGCAACATTTGACGCACCATCTGCAAGGTGTCGCGCAGCGGCAGGTGATGCAGGCTGGCGACGAACGTGATCAGGTCGAAGGAAGCCTCGCCCGGCTCGAACTCCTCGAAACGCCGCAGTTGCGCCGAGGCGTTCGCGATCGGCTGCAATCGCTGCGCGGCGCGCCTCACCGATGTCGGATCCGCATCGATCCCGACGACGCTGCGCGACACCGCGGCTAATCGCTGAGCCAGCAGCCCTTCCCCGCATCCGACGTCCAAAACGTCGCCGCGGTGCCGCGAAGCGATGCCGACCAGCCACGGGTGATAGGCGCTGTTGTGGTTCCAGTAATCCTGGTGTTCTGCGTAGTCATCCACCGTCGACTCAGTCTGCCTGACCGGGCCGTCAACAGCGCTCGGCGCCCCGGGACATCAACCGCGGGCCCACGGCGGCCGGCCGTCGGGTGCTTTTGAGCATCGCCTGCCAGGCGCCGGAGGCACGTTTCAGGGGCGCGACCACGTCGAAAGTCGCGGGAGCCTGGCTGACCCAGGCTGGAAGTGTGGCCACCGTCTGATCCTTTGTTCTTTCGGCTTGTGCGCCGTCTCATTCAATTGCACCGCAGCCGTTTTACGGGGGTGCCGCGCCGCGGTAAACGCCACGAAAAGCCGTTCTGTGGTCTACCGCACACGCGGGGCGCGAGGAAAGACACGCAACAGTTCCCCTAATGAAAACCCTTGAACCGGCGTAGATACCCGGGCAATCGGTGTGCGGGCACAGCCTTGGGCCAGTCGTCGGGGCGAAAATACGCGTCGGTACCGCCGGCCACGAATACTACACTGCCGCACAGGAAATCGGCGGCATCGGACAGCATGAAGCACATCCACTCGGCCATGTGCCCCGCGTCACCGAAGCCGCCCACCGGCACCGGAAACGCCCGGACGGCCTTGGCCTGCCTCGGATCCGAGAGTTGCTCCTGCAGAAGAGGTGTCATGATCGCGCCCGGTGACAGGGCGTTCAGCCGCACGCCCGACCCGGCCCACTCCGGTGAGGCCGCATGTCGCCGCACCCAGCGGCTGACCGCGATCTTCGAGGCGCCATACATCATGGTCGGCGCCCCTCGGCCAAGTAGCCGCACCGCCCGCCACGCCTTGTCGGCATCGTGTGCCAGCAACGCGTTGACGGCCCGACGCGGCACCGCGGGCATCGTCGTCGCCGAATTGCTGGCCACCACAACAACCTTCGCGCGCTCCGCGGCGGCCAGCGCCGCACGCCAGGCGACGAGTAGCTCGACCACCCCGAAGTAATTGACCGCAGCGATCTGCCGGGCGCGATCCCGGCCGCGGCCGGGACCCAACCCGGCGGCCAGCACGGCGCCGTCTAGCCTGTTGCCCGCGGACGCCAGGACGCGTTCGGCGGCCGCCCTGCGCCCGTCGGGCGTCGACAGGTCGGCCACGACATCGGCATCCTTGATGTCGACGCCGATGACGGTGTGCCCGTTGTCCCGAAGGCGCTGCGCCGTCTCGCGGCCCATCCCGGAAGCCGATCCGGTTATCGCGTAGGTCCCCATTGACTCCTCCGTTCCCAGCGCAGTATGCCCGTTGACCCCGGGCGCTCCGGTGGGCACCAGCCCACCCAGCGGACGCACTGTTAAGTTGCCAGGATGCATGACCCCACGCCCTGCATCGATTTCAGCCAACTCGAGTCGGTTTACGCGCCGCTGGCCGAATCGGTCCGCCGACTCCTAGACATCAGCATCCGCACCGAAGCCGGGCCCGCGGCGGTGGCGGCGGCCATCGCCAGGATCGACAGTGCGACAGACGAATTGAGCGACGCGCTGCTACCCGGGCCGTTCGGTGTACACCGAACCGCCGACGGCCAGACCATCGCCTGGGGCAACGCCGTGGTGGGTCTGCGAAACCCGGTGGCCCCACCGCTGGTCATCCATCACGATCCCGACGGACTGGTGTGGTCGGAATTCGTGCTCGGCGCCGCCTACGAAGGCCCACCGGGTACCGTGCACGGCGGCGTCTGCGCCCTGGTGCTCGACCACGTGCTCGGGGCGACGGCCCACCAGCCCAACAGGCCCGCCTATACCGGCACGCTGACCCTGCGCTATCGCCGGCCCACCGCGCTGGGCAGGCCGCTGCGCGCGGAGGCTCGCGTCGATCGCGTCGACGGGGTCAAGATTTTCGCCGTCGGCCAGCTGGCCGACGATCAGGGCGTCACCGTCGAGGCCGAGGGCGTTTTCATCCACCCCAAGCAGCCACCGGCGTAACCGTCGGGCTTCGCTCAGGTTCCGGCCGCGGCCCGTTCGACGTCGAGCAGCTGCTCCCCGCGTCGTTCCTCGTCGTAGGCCTTCCGCCCGCCGCGCAACCCGAACAGCCGTTTCGAGACCAGTAGGTAGATCACCGCGGCGACATTGATGGTGAAGGTCACCAGCCGGGTCATGGTGATGCCCTTGGCCAGGTCGTGGATCTCGAGGGGCAAGAAAACCGAGGTGGCTATCACCGCGAAGTATTCGCCCCAGCGTTTCAGCAGCCACAGGCCCACCCCTTCGACGACCTCGAGCAGCGCGTAACCGGCCAGCATCAGGGTCAGCAGGGCCAGGGTGGACGGCTTGGCCGCCAGCGCCTTTTCCAGTTCGTGCACGATGGTCATCTGGTCGACCTTGAAGCCGGCGGTGCGGAAGATGGGCAGGTCGCGATCGAGGGTGGCCTGGATGGCACCGCGCGCTCCGCGGAACTTCCACACCGCATAGGCCGCCAGCGCGATCACCACCGCCCGCAGCAGGCGTTCGACCGCCAGGATGCGGATGATGATGGCCTGTCGTAAAGCCTTGCCGCGCATGATCATCGGTGCGTCTTCGGCGCGACCGCGCCCGTGTGGCTCGCCGACGGTGAATTCGCCGCACCGCAGGCAGCGCCACACCTCGCCCAGCCCGGTGCTGCCGCTCAGCCGGTCGGCGAGGGACTTCTCGTCGGGCGCGTAGGTGACGTGACCGGCAACCGCGCAGGTGACCAGCTCCCAGCGGTTGCGGCCGTGTTCTTTACCCATGGCCGGATCATTCATGGCGGGCGGTCGGCCACGCAAGGGGGCGAGCGCTACGTGCCAGACGGGTGTCAGAAGCGCGGCCTACTGCGCGCGCGCCGCGGCGTGGAAGGCACCGATCCGAGCAACCCGGTGAGTTCGGTGACCTCGATCTCGTCAAGCCGGGCCACCGCGGCGACGATCTCATCGCGCAGCGGCTCGTCGCAGAACGGTTCGGCGAGCCAACCGAACTTGTCCACCACGCGGTCCCAGGACATCGGGCGGGTGGGTGATCCCTCGTAATCCGACTGCTCGCGGCTGAATTGGCGCCCGTCGTGGGTGATCACGTGCACCCGCGCCGCGGTGCGTTGCGGATAGTCCGCGGTCAGGTCTGCGGCCGGAACGACCTGCACCCGGGACAACAGGTCGATGACGTCGCTTTGCGAAACTCGGTCGTTCTCAAGCTGTTCGGGGCCGACGCCACCGTCGAGCAGGGCGACCGCGGTCAGGTATTTGAGGTTGTAGTCGGCCCGCTCCTTGGTGGTCGGGTGGTCTTTGTCGCCGTAGGCTC
The DNA here is from genome assembly GCF_001673415.1 of Mycobacterium sp. 1165196.3. Lineage (NCBI taxonomy): Bacteria > Bacillati > Actinomycetota > Actinomycetes > Mycobacteriales > Mycobacteriaceae > Mycobacterium > Mycobacterium sp. 1165196.3. The sequence goes on from NZ_LZLU01000078.1 coordinate 18,278, forward strand.
CCCCGCCGGCGAAGTCGTAGGCGCCCTGAAAGACCTCGAGGACCACCCGCGCGACATCCGCACCCTGCAGACCGTGCTCACCGCGCACGGCCAGGATCGCATCGATGACGACCTGGCCGTGGATGAGCGAGCAGTATTGCTTCAGGTAGGTCTGCTCGACACAGGTGAGACTCCGGTCGGCGGTGTGCAGATCGATGCGCTGATCGAAGAGTTGCACCAGCCCGTGCGGGCCCTCGAAGAGCGCCTTGGGTCCGGTGATGCCACGCGCGGCCAGCATCGTCGTGTACACGGCGCGCATCCCGGTGATGGCCGGCGAGATGCCCTTCCAATTCGAAACCGGCTCGGCGTGCACCGCCGCCAGTGACACGTTGTCGGCCGCCGCGGCGGCAATGGCGTTGGCGGTCTGCTCGGCGCTCAGCCCCAGCAGCTTCGCGCTGCCCGCCGAGACCGACATCGCCAGCTGCAGCGCGTGGTTGAGTCCGCGGGCCATCACGGGAACCTGTGCGCTGAACCGGCATTGGATCTCGTAGGCGACCGCCAGCGCGAGCAGGAAGTCGGCTCCGCCGGCGCCGGTGTGCTCGGCCACGGCCAGCAATGCACCGACATTATCGGCGGGATGGCAGAGCCCACCCACCGTGAGATAGGTGTCGAGCAGATCGGGGTAGCGCACCAGCACCGCGTTGAAGAACGCGGCCTGGTCCACCGAGGCGCGCCCGCCGCCGACCAGGGTGGCCGTCGGGGCGCCACCGAACTGGGCGGTGTGGTCGCGGATCGTGGGGATCAGCTCGCCGTCCAGGGCACCGACGGCGCACGCGATGCTGTCGAGCACGTTGCGTTTCATCAGCGCCCGCGGTCGCCCGGTCAGGTCCCCCGGCCGGGCACCGACGACGAAATCGGCCAGCTCGTCCACAACGTAGTTATGTGCCACCACTTTTCGCCCCTCCGCTCTACGGACTTCAGTGAAGCCCCGCGCCGAGCCAGCGTCCACGATCCATCTCTTATGAGTGGTTGACGGAGGTTCTCACCGCACGCCGGCGCCGGTTTGCAGGACGCCCCGGTGGGGATCGTCGGCCGGAGTCCACCACCGTCCGGTGGGCGGGGTCAGCCAGTCACGACCGCGCGCAACCGCCAGCAACGACGTCACGGCACCGCGCACACTGGGCCGGTCATCGTCCTGGCGGTGTAGCAACGACCACGTCCACAGCGGTACCGGGTCGGCGACGGGGCGCCGGGTCAACCGGGGCGGGAGGGCAGCGGTGTGGCGCTTGGGTGACTCCAGTACGGCACCCGCGATCATGCGGACGTGCGCGTAGAACGCGTCGCCGGTGATGCCGCCGTCGTTGATTCCGACGACACGTGCGCCGGTGTCGGCGGCGAAGGCTTCGGCGAACCGATTCCACGATGACCATGCCGACGCGTCGTCGTCGACGAGGACGCTGACATGCCGTGCGCCAATCGGTTCCGATGACGCGGCCCCCGGAACGACCGCGCTCAGCGGCTCGGCGCGAAGCAGGTGCGGAGTCAATGCCCGCTGCTTGGCCTGCGCGTCGGTGATCCAGGCCAACGCGATGTCGAGGGTGCCCTCGGCCACCCGGTCCGCCTGCACGTGCGACGGCAACACCCACTCGTCCAGCCGCAAGGCCGCCGCGGACCCCACCAGGGCGTCGATGTCGTCGGGCAACCAGCTGACGTACCCGAGCCGCACCGGGGAGCTTTGCGCGGCGGTCCGCTGCAGCCGGTGCTTGGCGTCGTCGGCCAGTGCCAGAATCCGGCGCGCGTCCGGGAGGAACGTACGGCCGGCCTCGCTCAGCCGGACGCTGCGCCGGTCCCGCACTAGCAGATCGGTGCCAACTTCGCGCTCCAACGCGATGATCTGTTGCGACAACGCCGGTCCCGAAATGTGCAGGCGCTTGGCGGCGCGACCGAAGTGCAATTCCTCTGCGACCGCGACGAAATAGCGCAGCTGCCGCAGTTCCATGCGTCGAGCTTAAGTCGCCCCACCTGCCCCCTCGATCGCGCCCGCCCGCGGTGGCGATGCGCTGAGCTCGGTCGTCTCGTCGGTCAGCTGTTCCCCGATGTCCCGGATCTGTCGCGCGCTCAACGCGCACAGCGGGTGTACGGCCACCATCAGGGCGACGCGGCCCCGCTCGTCGAAAACCGGTGCGGCGATCGTCACCACGGGTTGCTTGCGGCGGCCCGGGTTGTCGTCGGAAAGAAATCCGATGGTGGTGAACTCGACCAGCAGCTGGTCCATGATGTGGCGCACCGGAGTCGGCATCTCGCTGCTGTCCAGCGTGCCGACCACCTGCACCGCCTGCGCGAGCGCCGGCGTCGTCCAGTCGACGTCGAAACCCCGCTCGCGAGTGTGCGCCAACACCTGCTGGAGGCGCTGGGTGCGGTCGGGATTGCCGCCCGCGCCACGCCGGATCCACGCGCGCTGCTCCTCCTCGGTGTCCCAGGCCGCCATCGCCACACCGAACGGCGGCGCATAGGGAATCCGATCCCCCGGTATCCCCGACGGCTGCGTGGCGGGTTCACCCTCAAAGGCGGTGACCACCAGGGAATCACCGAACTTCTCGACCACCGAACAGGCATAGCCGACCTCGCGGGAGAGCCGCAGCGCCGCGGACCGCGCCGCATGCGCGAGAGGGCGGGCCGTGTCCGTGCGCGCCGCCACCACGGCCAGCGCCGGGCCGAGGGCGAAGGTCTTCGTGATCGGGTCGCGACTGGCCCAACCGCGGTCGCACAACGTTTTAAGGATCGCGTGCGCGGTCGCCTGGGTGAGATCGAGTTCGCGGACAACGTCGGAGAAGCGCAGCCGCGCGCCCGCAGACCGCGCCAGCAGCTCGACGACATCGAGCACCCGGGCGGTCGGCGCTGACGTCGACCCGCGAATCGCTTGACTCCTTTGCGACGGCGTTCTTAAAGTTGTACGAACATTCGAGATTCTATATCGATTATTCGAGAAAGTTAACGCATTGCGCGCTGTGGTGTTACGCGACGGCCGGTTACAGGTCCGGGAGACACCGGATCCCGAGCCCGGACCGGGTGAGTTGCTGTTGCGCACGTTGAGCACCGCGATCTGCGCATCCGACGTGCACTTCATGGATCATCCCGAACTTGCCATCGACGATCCGACCGGCCGCTCGCTGTACGACACCGAGCGCGACCTCGTGCTCGGCCACGAATTCGTCGGCGAGGTCATCGGGCACGGGCCCGGCTGCACCGACCAATTCGCCCTCGGTACGCGGGTAGCGGCCATGCCGGTCCGGCTGGTCGACGGCGGCGCCGGCGGGATGCGCATCATCGGTCAGCATCCCGAGGCGCAGGGCAGTTTCGGTGAGCTGCTTGTGGTTTCGGAAGTGGCGGCCAAACCCGTGCCCGGCGACGTGTCCAGCGATGCCGTCGCGTTGACCGACGCGTTCGCCGTCGGCGAGTTCTACGTGCGGTCGGCGCGGCTGCAGCAGGGCGAGATTCCGCTCGTCATCGGCGCGGGAGCGATCGGGCTCTCGGCCGTCGCCGCCCTGGCCGGCCGCGGCGTGGAACCCATCGTCGTCGCGGACTTTCAAGCCGACCGGCGCCGGCTGGCCCGCGACCGCTTCGGCGCGCACATCGTGGTCGATCCGGCCGAAAAATCGCCGTTCGAGGCGTTCAACGAGGTTCGGGCGCAACGCGGATTGCCCGGTCCGGCAGTCGTATTCGAATGCGTGGGCGCGTCCGGACTGATTCAGCAACTGGTCGAATCCGCCGAGATGGGCACCCGCATCTACTGTGCGGGCGGCTGGTACACCGGCGACACCCTGGACATCACCACCGCCACCCGTCAGGGCGTGACCATCCAGTTCGGCGGCGGGCCGCACCCGCAGGACTGGTACGGCACGCTCGACGCGATCGCGACGGGCCGATTGGACCCGCTACCGAGCGTCGGCAGGATCATCGGGCTCGACGAGGTGCCCGACGCGCTCGATCAGGCCCGCAGGTCCGAGGGACCGCCCCGGATCGTCGTGCATCCGAATGGAGACATCCCGTGAGCGAACGCGATGACCGGCAGGACATCTCCGAACTGCTGGTGCGCTATGCGACGGGGATCGACCGCCGCGACTGGCCGCTGTTTCGCACCGTGTTCACCGACGACTGCCAACTCGACTACGGCGAGATCGGCACCTGGAGAGGCGTGGATGCCGTGGCCGACTTCATGGAGCAGGTGCACGCCCTGGCGGGGCATACGCTGCACCGCCTGACCAACCAGGCCATCACGCTGCATGGCGACACCGCCACCGCACGCACCTATATCGACGGCCTGATCATGTTCGGCGACAACAGCTCTGGCGTCAACGCGATCGGTTTCTACGACGACGACATCGTGCGCACGCCGGCAGGATGGCGCATCGCCCGCCGCCGCTACACCCAGGTTCGCATCACCACGGTCGGGGGCGCCTAGATGACGTTCGCGACGAAATACGGGCCGTGGGCGCTGGTGGCCGGCGCGTCCGACGGGGTGGGCGCGGCGTTCGCCGAAGGGCTCGCCGAGCGCGGTGTCAACGTGGTGCTGCTGGCCCGCCGGCAAGCCGTTCTCGACCGGGTCGCGGCCGAGATCGAAGCCAAGACATCGGCGCAAACCCGCACCGTCGCAATCGATCTGGCGCGGCCCGCAGCGGCGACGGCGATCGCCGAGGCAACCGCTGACCTGGAGATCGGGATGCTGGTGTATTGCGCGGGCGCGGACCCGAATTTCCAGCCCTTCCTTGCCAATTCGATCGAAGCCGCCGAATCGATGGTGCAACGCAACTGCATGGTGCCCATGCAGCTGTGTCACCATTTCGCGCCCGCGATGGTGGCGCGGGGCAGCGGCGGCATCGTCATCTTCGGTTCCGGTGCGGGGCTGGCCGGCGGACCCAACATGGTCGCCTACGGCGCCTCCAAGGCCTTCGACATGGTCTTCGCCGAGGCGCTGTGGGCCGAGCTGCACGACAAGGGCGTCGACGTCCTGGGCCTGATCCTGGGCAAGACCAACACCCCGGCATTGCGCGCGCTCGAATACAGCCGCGGCCAGATCGGCTCCCCCGACGAGGCGCCCTCGGACGCAGCGGCCGTGTCCGACGTCATCGCCGAGGCGTTCGAGAACCTGGGCAACGGCCCGACCCTGATGGTGGGCGACACCATGCGTGCCGCCGCGCAGCTGCTGGCGTCGCTGAGCCGCAATCAGGCCGTTGAGCTCTTCGCGCAGGCGGCCGCCGCCGCGATGGGTCCGGACGCCCAATGAGCGGCCCGGCTGTTCGCTGCGCGGCGCACCGCCGTCCGCGAGGTTTGCCAAAGTTCGAAATCAGGGCAGCCTAACTTTTGCTTCTGCGCTGCCCTGTGCAGCAAATACGGGCTTGGGCGCGGCGCCACTTTCGCTGACCCACTGCGTTGCTGAGCCCGCCCGCCGCGGGTACGTTGGGTAACCGGTTCACCGGTTCACCACGGCCACCGCGTCGACGTAAGCCACCCGATCGCCAGTGCGAAGGATGACGATGCTCGCCACCGACAGGCCCGCAGCCACCGTCTCGCCGACGGCCGGCTGGCGGCGCCGCACCCTGACCCGTTCCGGACTGATCACCGGCGCGTTCGTCGCCCCGGCGGTGGTCGTCCGCGTGACCGGCTTGCACACCGGCGCCGTGCTGGCCCTGCTGATCTTCGGAGCCGCGGTGGTGGCGGCCAGCTTCTTGCTGGCGTGGGCGGCCGAGGCGGCCCAGGTCGACGTCTCCGGTGGGCTCGCGACGGCGCTGCTCGCCTTGATCGCGGTACTGCCCGAATACGCCGTCGACCTCTACTACGCCTTCGTGTCCGGCCACAACGCGGATTACACGCAATACGCCGCGGCCAACATGACCGGGTCCAACCGGTTGTTGATGGGTCTGGGTTGGCCCGTCGTGGTGCTGGTCAGCATCCTGGTCGCCCGCAAGTCCGGTTCGGACAAGCCCACCGGTTTGACGCTCGAACCAGCAAACCGCGTCGAACTCGGCTTCCTGTTAATCGCCGGTGTCATCGCGTTCGTCATCCCGGCGAGCGGCCAGATCCATCTCGGGTTGGGGCTGGCGTTGCTGGCCTGGTTCGGCTTCTACCTGTACAAGATCAGCCACGGCAGCGTCGAAGAGCCCGATCTGATCGGCACCGCGGCCGCTCTGGGGGACCTGCCCGACGGTCGTCGACGCGCCGCCGTGGTCGGCCTCTTCCTGGTGTCGGGTGGGGTGATCCTGCTGTGCGCCAAGCCCTTTGCCGACAATCTTGTTGCCGCCGGCACCGAACTCGGCATCAACCGCTTCCTGCTGGTGCAGTGGCTGGCGCCGCTGGCCTCCGAAGCGCCGGAATTCATCATCGCGATCATCTTCGCCACCCGCGGCAAGGGCACGGCGGCCATCGCCACGCTGATCTCCTCCAAGGTCAACCAGTGGACCCTGCTGATCGGGTCGTTGCCGATCGCCCATCTGCTGGGCGGCGGCGGGTTGTCCCTGCAACTCGACCCTCGCCAGGTGGAGGAGGTGCTGCTGACCGCGAGCCAGACGATGATGGGCGTGGCGCTGATCTTGGCGCTGCGGTTCAACCGGGCCGCCGCGTGCACACTGCTCGGCCTGTTCGTCGTCCAGTTCCCGATCTTCTCGACGCAGGGACGGCTACTGCTCTGCGGTGTCTACGCCGCGGTGGCCATCGCGGCGTTGATCATCAATCGCCGCCACGTGGCCGGCACGCTCACAGCGCCGTTCTTCGGCACGGCCATCCGGCACAGCGGTCATCCCCACCTCGAAGCCGACGGTTCCGTCCGCCCGCACTAGCCCGCCGCCCGGCGTATACGGTCCAGGTATGAATCGAGTGTCGGTGATCACAGGCGGCGCGGGTGGCATGGGGCAGGCCACGGCGAAAATCGTCGGGCGCGACCACACCCTGGTGCTGTGTGATGTCAGGCAGGACCGGCTCGCGGCCGCGGCCGCGACGCTGCAGGACATCGGGATCACCCCCACGGTGGTCGATTGCGATGTCACCGACCGACAGGCGGTCGCGGATCTGCTCAAGACCGCCGGGGGTCTGGGTCCGGTGGTCTCCGTCATCCATACCGCGGGGGTCAGCCCCAGCATGGGCGCCGCCGACTACGTCATGCGCACCAACGCCGTCGGCACCGCCAACGTGAACGAGGAGTTCTTCTCGGTCGCCGACGAGGGCGCCGTGATCGTCAACGTGGCATCGATGGCGGCGCACATGTTGCCCGCGGAGATCGTTCCGGCAGACCAGTTTCCGCGGGCGCTGGATGACCTGGACGCCTTTATGGCCGCCATGCTCGCGGCATGCGAGATCGCCCCCGAAGACGCGCGTTCGGGTCTGGCATACGCCATCAGCAAGAGCTTCGTGAAGTGGTACAGCCAGTCGCAGGCGGAGCGCTTCAACACCCGCGGACTGCGCATCGTGTCGGTGTCGCCGGGTTCCATCGACACCGAGATGGGCAGGCTCGAGGAGCAGGCCGGCGCCGGCGCGATGGTCGCCAACGCCGCGGTCCCGCGGTGGGGTAAGCCGGAGGAGATGGCCGAGCTCCTCGCCTTCTGCGCCAGTGACAAGGCCGGATACCTCACCGGCACCGACATCCTCAACGACGGCGGGGTCATCGCCTCGATGACCGAACGGGCCCGGGTGACCGCCGGCGGCTAGACCAGGTAGTACAGCTCGGAGTGCGGGGCGAGTTCGGGCGCGCTGGTGAAGGGCTCCTTGACCTTCAGTTCCGCCAGCCTGTTGTGGGCGTAGCGCACCGCCTTGAGGGTGGCCGAGAATTCCTCGTCTTCTTCGGGGAAGACCTGCTCGGCCGGGAACCAGCTCTTGAAGCCCACGTTGTTCAAGACGCCGAGCGTATCGTCGCGCACCCCGGCCAGTAGGACGGTGACGCCGCGCTCGGTCACCTCACGCAGGAAGTGCTCGATGCGCTCGATGCAGACCACGTCCGGGTGGCGCACCCGCTTGAGCCGCAGGACCACGAACGCGATGCCGCCGTCGGTGATTCGCTGATTGATCGCCGACAGGTAGCGGTCGAGTTCGGGTGCCGCCCCGAAGAACAACTCGCCTTCGAGGTCGTAGATGACGATCGAGGGATCCGGCGAGTCGCCCGGAATGCGCTCGCGGACAACGCGTTCGGGTGTGACGACGAGTTCCTTGGACTTCAGCTTGGCCGCCCGCGGTACGAACAGCAGGATCGACAGGATCACCCCGAGCAGCACCGACTTGTCGAGGTCGACGGCGATACCGGTGAAGGCCGTGACGATCACCAGCCCGGCGTCATAGCGGGACGCCTTGAGCGTGTAGATCAGGCGCTTGAAATCGACCAGGCGGGCGGCGGTCACCAGCAACAGCCCGGCCAGCGCCGGCTGCGGAACGTAGCGCAGCAGCGGGGCGAACAGCAGCAGTGCCGCGGCAACCGTTGCGGCCGAGACGATTCCGGAGAATCTCGTCGCGGCGCCGGACTGGAAGTTGATCGCCGACCTCGACAGCGAGCCGGAACCGGGCAGGCTTTGGAAGAAGCCGCCGGTCAGGTTGGCCAGGCCTTCGGCCATGATCTGACGGTTGTAGTCGATCTTCTGTTGTGTCTGGTAGGCAATGGCTTTGGCGATTGACAGCGCCTCGATGATGCCGACGAAGGCGATGGCCAGCGCGCCGGTCGACAGATGCGGCAGCCACTCCGTGTGGACGTCGGGGACATGCGGCCCGGGCAGGCTGCGCGGGATCTTGGCGGCCACCGACACCGCGGTATGGCCGCCCGCGCCCGGCGTCGACCACCCGGCGAGGTAGGCGATCAGCGCGGTGATGACGAGCACCGCGAGCATGTCGACCTGCGGCCAGCCGTAGCGTTGCACCAGCTTGCGCAGGACGACGGCCAGCACCACCGCCGACGCGCTCAAAGTGAGTGCGCGGTAATTGATGTGATCGCCGTGGGTGAGCGTGAGCCAGACGCGGCGCAAGACCTGCATGTGGCCGTTGCCCTTGTCGCGCACACCCAGCGCGTTGCCCAGCTGCCCGATGGCGAGCAGGAACGCCGCGGCCGCCATGAAGCCGATGATGACTGACTCGGAAATGTAGCGGGTGAGGTTGCCGAGCTTGAACAGGCTGATCACGATCTGGAACGCGCCCACCAACACGGCCAGCAGGAAAAGCGCCTCGAAGAGCTCCTTGGAGTTCTCCGAGTCGATGAAGGCCAGCGCCGTGAACACCAGCAGCGAGATGGCGCTCGTCGGCCCGTTGATCAAATGCGAGGACGACCCGAAGATCGAGGCGACGATGGTCACGACGATCGCCGAGTACACGCCGAATCTCGGGTCCACCCCGGCGATCAGGGCGTAGGCCATCGCCTGGGGAAACGATATGGCGGCGACGGTCAGCCCGGCGATCACATCATGCCGACCCTTCACCAGGTCGTAATTCACACGCACACCCACGATGTCGACGTCTTTCCGCTAAGCACCCGACGCCGCGGCGGGCGCCGAGATCGTGTCCAGGATTCCGTTGGTGCCGAAGAACTGTTCCCGGGCGTCGCTCCAGTCCTTGGCGATGGCGCTGACCGGGAACAGGGTCAGCGGGCGCAGCCGGTCGGCATGCTTGGCCAGGATGGCCGGCTTGAAGGGCCGGTAGCCGTATTGCGCCACCAGTTCCTGAGCGGCGTCGGTGAACAGGTATTCGAGGTACGCCTTCGCGTGGGCCGCCGTCGCGGGATCGGTCACGTTCGCGTCGACCCAGGCCACCGCGGGCTGAGCGAGGATGCTGACCGGCGGATAGACGAGCTCCAGCTCGTCCTTGTTCGCCGCCACCTCGCGCAGCGCCTCGTTCTCCCACGTCAGCTGGACATCGCCGATCTTGGCCAGCGCGAAGCTGTCTCCGGCGCTGCGGGCACCGGCGTCGGAAACCGCGACGTGTTGCAGTAGCGACTTCACGTATGCGGTCGCCTGCGCCGGGGTGCCACCGCGGGTGGTGACCGCACCCCAGGCCGCCAACACGCTCAGTTGACCGTTGCCGGACGTCCGCGGATTCGGGGACACCACGGCCACCTCGGGATTGATCAGATCGGGCCAGTCGTGGATCCCCTTGGGATTGCCCTTGCGGACGACGAAGACGACGGTCGACGTGTAGGGCACCGAGGCATTCGGTAGCCGCTGTTGCCAGTTGCCGGCGATCAGGCCCCGCTTGCTGAGCGTGTCGATGTCGCTGATCAACGCCAGGGACACCACGCTGGCTTTTTGACTGCCATCGAGCACGGTGCGAAGCTGACGCCCCGAGCCGCCGTGAGACTCCTTGATGCTCAGCGTTGTTCCGTTGTGCGCGTGGTAGTCCGCGACGAATCGCTTGTCCAGCGCCGCATACAATTCGCGCGTCGGGTCGTAGGACACGTTGAGGATCTCGTTCGAACCACCCGCAGGGAGGTTCTTCAGCACGATCGCGGTCGTGGCGACGACGATGGCGAGAACGCCCAGAAGGCTCAGCCAGGGAAGCCGCAGCGGCCGGCGGGCCGTATCGGGTGGCAGCAGTTTCACCACGTCAACCACACCTTCCACCACCGACCATGATGATGTGCCAAACAGCCCCGTGTGGCACCGCACATTTTTACGAATGTTAACGATCGGGCCACCGGGCGGCAGCCTTGAGAATCAGCCTGAAGATAAATACCCCCACCGTGTTTGGGTCATTACGCGGCACCGAATGGGTCCGGGCGGTTAGCCCCGCGCGCCGACCCCGGCGCTGGATACACCGGCATCCTCGCCAACCCGGCCATGGATCCACTCCCCTGGCCGCAGCCGCCACGTCCGGCGGGCGTAGTCCAGTTCGGTGTACGGCCATTGGGTGACGATGCGCCCGGTCGGCGACCGGAAGTAGCTGTCGCACCGCGTCCAGATGGTGCGCTCCAGGTCCGCGGAAAGTGTGTCGTTGTACCGCTTTTCGGCCTCCGGGTGCACGTCGAGATATCCGCCGCGGCGCGCCAGGCGGCTCACCGCGCTGGCGACCAGCCGCGCCCCGGCTTCGAGGATGTAGACGATGGAGTTGCCGCCCTGGTTGGTGTTGGGGCCGTAGAGCATGAAGAAGTTGGGGAATCCGCTTACCGCGACCCCCAGGTAGGCGGATGGGTCGTCGCCCCAGTGTTCGTGCAGCCGGCGGCCGCCGGCGCCCACGACGTCGATGCCGCAGAGGTAGCGGGAGGTCTCGAAGCCGGTCGCCAGCACAATGGCGTCGACGCCCACTTCCCCACCCGTCGCCGTCGTCACCGATGCTGGGCCGACGCGGGCGATGGGGTCGGTGACCAGCTCGACGTTGTCGCGCTGCAACGCCCGGTAATAGTCGTCGCCCAGCAACACCCGTTTACAGCGGAACGGATAGTCCGGAGTCAGCGCCCGGCGCAGCGGCTCGTCATCGACGGTGCGCTCGAGAAACGACGTCGCGATCTGGGCGCGCGCGGTCACCACGGGGTCCTCGGCGAAAGTCGCGGTGTTGTCGTGCTGGAACTTCCAGATCTGCCAGCGGGTGCGGCGCAGCGCGAGCGGGCTGCGCCGGAAGCGGGCCAATTCGGTTGCGGTGTAAGGACGATCATCCTTGGGCACCATCCAGGGTGGGGTGCGCTGGAAGACCGTGACGCGCCCGGCGGTCTTGGCGAGTTCGGGGACGACCTGCACCCCGCTGGCGCCGGTGCCGATCACCGCGACGCGGCGGCCGGCCAGATCGAGGTCGTGGTCCCACTGCGCGGTGTGCAGCACCGGGCCGGTGAAGTCGCCCAGGCCGTCGATGTCAGGGCGGTTGGCAGAACCGAACAACCCAATCGCGCACACGACGACGTCGGCGGTCAGTGTGGTCGAGCGCCCGCCGCGCTCCAGCCGGCAATCCCACCCGCCGGTGTGCGGGTGCCAGTGCAGGGAGCGCACCGTGGTGTCGAGCATGAGCTGGCGGCGCAGGTCGAAATCGTCGGCCACCGATTCGAGGTAGGCCAGTATCTCGGGCTGGCGCGCGTAGGTGCGGCTCCAGGACGCGTTGGGGGCGAAGGAGAACGAGTACAGGTGGCTTTGGATGTCGCAGGCGGCCCCGGGATAGGTGTTGCGTCGCCAGGTGCCGCCGACGCCGTCGGCCGCCTCGACGATCACCAGGTCATCGATGCCCGCGCGGCGCAGCGCGACGGCGGCGCCCAGGCCGCCGAAGCCCGCTCCGATGATCACCACCTTCGGTCCACGGCGGCGCCGGGTCGCCGCGCGCAGTCGCCCAATAGCGTAGAGGGAGCGCGCTTTTCGGCTCGTCACGGCCGGTCCCCCGCGCGGCGGGTCAGCATTCCGTCCAGGCCACCGTCGGCGCGCCACCGCTGCAGGATGTCGGCGTACTCGGTGGGTCCGCCGAAGAAGAAGCTGCCCTGCCGAGTCTTGGCGTCGGCCTTGCCCTCCCGGTTGTAGTAGCCGGGCGTGCACACCTTGGCCCGCTCGGCACTGGCGACCGACCGGGACACCACGGTGTCGACCCAGGCGGCCTCGGAGGATGGCGCGGCCTCGATTTCGGTGATCCCCTCGGCGAGCGCGGTGGCAATGATCCACGCGACGTGGCCGGCCTGCACGTCGAGCAGGTACGGGAAGTTCACCGTCAGACCGGCCTGGGCGATGCTTTCGATGAAGCAGTTCGGGAAGCCGGTCGTGCACAGGCCCTGGAAGGTCCGCACGCCGTCGGCCCAGTGCTCGGTCAGTGTCACGCCGTCACGGCCGATCAGCTCGAACCCGGTGCGGCGGCAATAGTCGGTGCCGACCTCGAAACCCGTTGCGAAGATAAGACAGTCGAGTTCGTAGACGACACCGTCGACCACCACGCCGGTCTCGGTGATGCGCTGCACGCCGCGACCCCGGGTGTCCACCAGGGTGACGTTGTCCCGGTTGAAGGTCTGCAGATACTCATCGTGAAAGCAGGGCCTTTTGCAGAAGTAGCCGTACCACGGTTTGAGCGCTTCGGCGGTCGCAGGATCGGTCACGATCGCATCGACGCGCGCCCGGATCTCGTCCATCTTGGCGAAGTCGGCCAGCTCGATGTCGCGGCCGCGTTGTCCGGGATCGGCGAGGCCGTCCCCGTCGTGACGCATGACGGGCAGCTTACGGGTGATGCTCGTCCAGGCATCGGCGACCATATCCTGGTCGGCTTGTCCTCCGGCGGTGAGGATTTGGAAGTTCTGTATCCGCTCGTGCTGCCAGCCGGGCCGTAATGCGTTGGCCCACTGGGGATCGGTCGCGCGATTGGCGCGGACATCTACCGAGGACGGGGTGCGCTGAAAGACGTAGAGCCGGCGGGCGGCCGCGCCGAGGTGCGGTATGCACTGGATCGCGGTGGCGCCGGTTCCGATGATGCCGACGCGCTTGTCGGCCAGATGCTGCAGTCGGTCCCCGGTGTAGGCGTAGTCCCAACGACTGGTGTGGAACGCATGACCGCCGAAGGCGCCCAGTCCTTCGATGCCCGGTAACTTGGGCTTGGCCTGATACCCGTTGGCCATGGAGACGAACCTGGCCCGCATCTCGTCGCCACGGTCGGTACGGATGATCCAGCGCGATCTCGCCGCGTCCCAGTGGATTTCCCGCACGTCGGTACGTAGGCAGGCGTCGCGGTAGAGGTCGTAGTGTTTGGCGATGCGGCGGCAATGGGCGAAGATCTCGGGGCCCTTGGCGTATTTTTCGGTCGGCGTGTAGCCGAGCTCCTCGAGCAGCGGCATGTACACGTATGACTCGACGTCGCAAGCGATTCCGGGATAGCGGTTCCAGTACCAGGTGCCGCCCACGTCGGCCGCCCTGTCGATGAGCCGCACGCTTTCGACGCCGAGCTGGCGTAGCCGAACGCCGGTCAACAGCCCGCCGAATCCCGCGCCGATGATGGCGACGTCGACCTCGTCGGCGAGCGGTTCACGGACGAAGTCGTCGTTCACCCAGGGGTCTTCGGCAAATCGGGCGAACGGGCCGGCCACCTCGACGTACTGCGCGATGCCATCCGCGCGTAACCGGCGCGCACGCTCTTCGGCGTACTTGCGCCGCAGCGCGTCGACGTCTAGCGCCTGGCGAACGGTTTCGGTCACGGCCTGGGATTCCTCTCCGTGGCCTCGACCCTATAATCGATCGCTTCGCCATATCAAGGGCGCGCCGCGGCAACCCCCGACGGGGCCTGGCCTTAAGGCGTTGCGCGACACAATGACTGGGGCGGCTCCAGCCGCCGACGAGCGGGCAGCCGCGGTGCTACCGAGGGCCGCGCTCCTTGCCCGCGGCGATTGCCGCCGCCAGTGAGTCGCCCAGCGTCCACAGCGCCACCCCGATCAAGACCAGATCCTTGAGCAGAAACTGGCCGGGCAGCGCCGAGAGCACCGGAACGCCGTGGGCGTACGTCATGACCACGCCCGGCGTGGTGAAGAGGAAACTCAACGTGCCCAAGAACAGCACCACCGCCAGGGCGCTGCCGGCCGCCGAAACCCGCGGCCATAGCGGTTGCACCGCAATGAGCAGGGCGGCAACGATTTCCATCGTGCCGAGGGCATACGCGACGAAGGTGACGCTGAATACGTCATAGACCCAGCTCATCAGCGGGCTGTGCTGAATCAGCACCCGGGCCTCCATCTTCACGTACTTGCCGAAGCCGATCCACACCAAAACAAGCACCAGGCCGTACCGGCTGACGAGTTGGCCCCACCGGGTCAATGCCGGCGCCGCGGCCGGCGCGAAGGTTTGGTCGATCATCGGGCGAAGTCCTTTCGGCTCAATGCGAGGGCGTTCCTCCGACACACGGTTCAGGGCACGGTTGCGTTCACTTCGGCAACCGCTCGAGCCCGGCGACGATGAGCCGCAACCCGAACGCAAACTCGTCGGCCAAGGGGACGGGCAGGTCGTCGGCGACGGTCACCGTCGCGGGAAAGCGGGACGGATCGAGCCGGTGAAACGCCGCCGAGAGTTCGGCGTCCCGCTGAGCACCGTCGGCCGTCGCGCCCGCAAGTTGTAGCGCAAAGCCCAGGACATAGCGCGCCAGCGTCGCATACGCGTGGGCGGCGACCGCCGGTGAAAAACCGTTGCCGAGGAGAACGGCCAGGCACCGCTCGCGATTTGCCAACGCGTTCGGCCCGATCGGGGTGTACTCGACCAACAGGGGCGCGATATTGCCATGCCGGCTCAGCGCATCAAACATGTGCTGCGCGAACGAGATACACGCCTGCTGCCACGGCATCGCGGCGAGCTCGTCCGGGGCGAAATCGACCTCGCCGAGAATTTGGTCGATCACCAGTGACACCAATTCGGACCGGTTGGAGAAGTGGCGGTACAACGTGGCGGTGCCCGATTCCAGGCGCTGCGACAGCGACCGCATCGACAACGCCTCGGGACCCTGCTCGTCGACGAGCTCGACGGCCGCGCCCAGGATGCGCTCCATCGGTAGCGCCGGGCGACCGCGAGAACGGCGTGGCCGGTCGGTGTCGTCCACATCACGCAAGGTGGCTCTCCTGACCCTTGACAGCCCGACGTATTATGGAGACACTGTATCCATAATTACGCCCATGATTCAAGCGCCTTGACAGCAAGGAATACTCGCGATGCTCCTCCCCCTGGCGGCAGAACCCTTCACCGCGCCCACCGACCGTGACATGCTGCCCTCCGAGCGACGCGAGTTCGTCCGCACGCATCGCACCTGTGTCTTCGGCTACCGTCGTCGCAACGACGGCCCGGGCATGTCGATCGTGTACTACATCCCCACCGATACCGACGAATTGCTCGTCTCCACCATGGCCGGTCGCGGAAAGGCCCGCATCGTCGAACGTGACGGCAAGGTCAGCCTGTGCGTGCTCGACGAGCGGTGGCCCTTCGCCTATTTGCAGGTCTATGCCGACGCGACCCTCGACCAGGACGGGGATCTGGCGGTCGACGTGATGATGGCGGTCGGCGGTCGGATGTCGGGTCAACCACTGGGCGACGAGGCGCGGCCGCACATCCGGGAGATGTGTGAACGCGAGAATCGGGTGGTCATTCGCTGCCGGCCGTACTCCACCTTTGCGACGCCGCCGCGGCATCTGCACCGCAACGACCAGGCCAAGGAACTCAGCCACTGGGTGTCGGGTGTGATGCCCTGGGACGCAGCCGATCCGGCGGCCGGCTGATCACCCGGCGTAACGGTCACGCAGTTTGCTCAGCGTCGCTTCGATGCCCGAGGCGTTCGCCTTGGCGAAACCCATCCGCTCGTAGTACTTCAGCTTGTTCTTGAGCGCACCGGCGTCGCGGTAGTCGAAGGTCTCGGTGACCGTGGTCTGGGTCGGCGACACCGCCTCGAACTCCCACCGCCAGCGGTGACCCAGCGGATGGCGCCATTCGACCAGTTCGTTCGGCATCAACGCGGTGATCGTGCTGGTGATGCGGTAGGGAATGCCGAACATCTTCATGCGCGTCGAAAACTTCGAGCCCGCAACGAGTTGCGGTGGCACGGTGATGTTGTCGCGGACGGTGCCCGATCCGTCCAGTTCGTGGTGCCGGCGGGGATCGGCGACCAAGGCGTACAGTTCCGCGGCCGGGGCGGCAACGTCGACCCTGCGGCTCACCTGGCGGGGACCCCGGTCGACGACAGTGACGGTCATGATGTCTCCTTCCGCTACCCGGCAGCCTAATCCCGGCAGCCGATCCCACCTGCGCCAATAGCCCGCCGGGCCGTGCAGGCAGAATGGAGGGGTCCAGACCTGCCGGGGAAGCGAAGAAGGAGCGGCATGCCCACCAGCGAATATCGGGTGAGCGGGATGAGCTGTGGGCACTGCGAGGCCGCCGTCCAGAGCGAGGTGGCCCAGATTCCCGGCGTGCAGGAGGTGGCGGTCAGCGCCGCCACGGGCCGGCTCGTCGTCACCAGCGCACGGCCCATCGACGCGGATGCCGTCCTCGGCGCGGTCGACGAGGCCGGCTATGAGGCCGTCCTGGTCGCATGAGCACGCCCCCACGACAGATCAATCGCACCGCCGCAACCACCCCGTCCCGCATCGAGCTGGAGATCACCGGGATGACCTGCGCCTCGTGCGCGGCCCGGATCGAGAAGAAGCTCAACAAGCTCGACGGCGTCGCAGCGACCGTCAACTACGCCACCGAGAAGGCCGCCGTCACGGCCCCCGCCGGTTACGACCCGCGGATTCTCATCGGCGAGATCGAAAAAGCCGGGTACGCCGCCGCCCTGCCGCGAGGCTCGACACCCGATGACCGGGAGCTGGCCTCGCTGCGCCGGCGGCTGGCCACCGCGATCGTGCTGGCCGGGCCCGTCATCGCCATGGCCATGGTGCCCGCGTGGGATTTCCCGCACTGGCACTGGGTTTCGCTGGCCCTGACCACACCGGTCGTCGTCTGGTGCGGCCGGCCCTTCCACGGGGCCGCCTGGACCAACCTCAAGCACGGCGTCGCCACCATGGACACGCTGGTCTCGCTCGGCACCCTGGCGGCATTCCTGTGGTCGATCTACGCCCTGTTTCTCGGGGCCGCCGACCAACCGGGTATGCAACATGACTTCGAGCTGACCGTCGGGCGCGACGGCGCCCCGTGCCACGTCTACTTCGAGGTCGCCGCGGGTGTGACGTTGTTCGTGCTCGCCGGCCGGTATTTCGAGAAGCGGTCCAAGCGGGCGGCCGGCTCCGCGCTGCGCGAGCTGCTGACACTGGGCGCCAAGGACGTCGCGGTGCTACGCGACGGTGCCGAGACCCGCATCCCGATCGAGCACCTCGCGGTCGGCGACGAGTTCGTCGTGCGTCCCGGGGAACGGATCGCCACCGACGGGATCGTCGTCGCGGGTTCCTCGGCCGTCGACGTCGCCATGCTGACCGGCGAGTCCGTCCCGGTCGAGGTCGGTGCGGGCGACGCGGTCACCGGCGCCACCGTCAACGTCGGCGGCCGGCTCGTGGTGCGCGCCACCGGGGTCGGGGACGACACCCAGCTCGCGCAGATGGCCAGGCTCGTCGAGCGGACGCAATCCGGCAAGGCCCGGGCGCAGCGCCTCGCCGACCGCGTCTCGGGGGTGTTCGTTCCCGTGGTCATCGGCCTCGCGGTGGCGACGCTGGCCGGCTGGCTCGCGGCGGGCTTCTCGCTCACCACCGCGCTGACGGCGGCCGTCGCGGTGCTCATCATCGCCTGCCCATGCGCGCTGGGGTTGGCCACTCCGACCGCCCTGCTGGTCGGCACCGGACGCGCCGCCCAGCTCGGCGTGCTCATCAACGGGCCCGAAGTGCTCGAGGCCACGCGCAGCGTCGACACGATCGTGCTCGACAAGACCGGCACCGTCACCACCGGCAAGATGACCCTGGTCGACGTCATCCCCGGCCCGCAGACCGACCGCAGCACGCTGTTGCGTTACGCCGGGGCCCTGGAAGACGCCTCCGAACATCCCGTCGCGCGGGCCATCGCCCGGGGTGCCGTGGCCCAACTCGGCGCGCTGCCCGCTCCCACCGACTTCACCGGGATCGACGGCGACGGCGTGCAGGGCACGGTCGACGGGCGTGCGGTCGTCGTCGGCCGCGAACGCTTGCTGACCGAACGCGGGATGCACCTCGACGCCGCGCTGTCGGCGGCCAAGGCCCGCGCCGAGGCGGAAGGCAAGACCGCCGTGGTAGTCGGCTGGGACGGCCTGGCCCGCGGCATCCTGGTGGTCGCCGACACGATCAAACCGTCCAGCGCCGAGGCGGTCCGACAGTTCACCCGACTGGGCCTTACGCCGGTGCTGCTGACCGGCGACAACGCGGGCGTCGCCGCCCGCGTCGCCGACGAGCTCGGGATCGCGCAGGTCATCGCCGACGCGACGCCCGCCGACAAGGTCGCCGCGGTGCAACGCCTCCAATCGGAGGGCAAGGTGGTCGCCATGGTCGGCGACGGCGTCAACGACGCCGCGGCGCTGGCCGCCGCCGATCTGGGCCTGGCCATGGGCACCGGCACCGACGTCGCGATCCAGGCCGCCGACCTCACGGTCGTCCGCGGCGACCTGCGGGCCGCTGTGGACGCGATCCGACTGTCCCGGCGGACGCTGGCCACGATCAAGACGAACCTGCTGTGGGCGTTCGGGTACAACCTCGCCGCCATCCCGCTGGCCGCGCTCGGCATGCTCAACCCGATGTTCGCCGGCGCCGCGATGGCCGCCTCCAGCCTTCTCGTCGTCGGCAACAGCCTGCGGCTGCGCTCGTTCACCAGCGTCGTCGACGACGCATGAGCGCGGCAGCAGGGTCGAGCGGACCTTGCTCGGCCCACACGCTGAAACGGTCGGCTGACGGATCGCGATCGTATGGGATAGTTGGTCCGGCCGCCGTCTTCGATGACCCCGACCGGCCCTCGGATATTCACCGCACCCCCGCACAGCGATCGATCTAGCGAAGGTCACGACCGTTGGAGCAGTTCTTCGGACAACTGTCCCTGCTGCATGGCTGGTTCCCGCCGGCCGTGCAGGGGCTGGCGCTGCTCGTGCTGCTCGTGGCGATCCAATGGCGTGCCGGGAGCTGGCTCAAGCGGGTGCTGCCGGTCGCGCTGATCGCGGCCGTCGCGGTGACCCTGCTGGCGCGGTGGTACATCACTTCGCTCGGGGTGGCCGGCGACCCGGCACCGACGACGCTGTGGCTCTGGATCGCGATGAGCGGTCTGGCCGCCGCGGTCTTCCTGGTGGGGTGGCGGGGCGTCCGCTGGTGGCGTCGCGGGGTGGCGCTGGTGTCGATACCGCTGTGCGTCCTGTGTGCCGGCATGGCGCTGAACGGCTGGGTCGGTTACTTTCCGACCGCGCTCGCCGCGTGGAACCAGCTGACGTCGGTGCCGCTGCCCGACCAGATCGACCGGCTGCGGGTGACCGAGATGCAGATCGCCGGAACCAGGCCGACCAAGGGCGTGGTGGTGCCGGTCGACATCGACGACAATGTCCCCTCTGGCTCGCACTTCGCCCACCGCCGAGAGCTCGTCTACCTGCCACCGGCCTGGTTCAACAGCAATCCGCCGCCGCGGCTGCCGGCGGTCATGATGATCAGCTCCGCCTTCAACACCCCCGCCGACTGGCTGGGCCCGGGCGGCGCGTTCACCGCCATCGACAACTTCGCGGCCGCCCACCACGGCTTTTCCCCGGTGCTGGTGTTCGTCGACCCCACCGGTTCCTTCGACAACGACACCGAGTGTGTCAACGGCCCCCGCGGCAACGCCGCCGATCATCTGACCAAGGACATCGTGCCCTTCATGGTGTCGAACTTCGGCGTCAGCGCCGACCGCGCCAACTGGGGCGTCGCCGGCTGGTCGATGGGCGGTACCTGCGCGGTGGACCTGGCCGTCATGCACCCCGAGTTGTTCAGCGCGTTCGTGGACATCGCGGGTGACCGTGGGCCCAACGGCGGCTCCACAGATCAAACCGTCGCCCGCCTCTTCGGCGGCAACCACGACGCGTGGGCCGCCTTCGACCCGGTCACCGTCATGACGAAGCACGGCCACTACGAAGGCCTGTCGGGATGGTTCGACGTGCCCTCGTCGACGGAGGCGCGCACGGTCGCGCAGGAAGCCAGCCCCACGCTCACCGCGTCCAGCAGCGATCCCGCCGCCAACCCCGAAGGCCAGGACGCCGCGGCGAACTCGCTGTGCGCCGTCGGCACCGCCCACGGCATCGCCTGCGCGGTGGTCACCCAACCGGGCAAGCACGACTGGCCGTTCGCCGCCCAGGCGTTTGCCACGGCACTGCCCTGGCTGGCCTCGACGCTGGGCACACCAAGCACCGAACCGGTGCAATTGCCGCAACGCGCCGCCGGGGAACCGCACTGATTCACCAGCCGGCCCGGACCGTGAATTAGCCGGGGTCGGCGAAATTCACAGCTGACCCTCCCGTAACGGAGCCGACTTCTCGGCGCGGCGAATGGTACGGTTCGCTGCTGTGGCCTCGATGTTTTGCATCAAAGGCGGTTCCTGCGTGGACCCGCTTGGTGCGCAGCGCGCCACAATCCGGATGCGAATCCTCGCGCCGAAATCACCATTTTTATCGCCTCGTGATCATTTGATCGACGCCGTCGCTTGTCAGCCATGAACCGCCGCCAGTTCCTGGGATCGCTCGCCGCGTCTGTCGTCGCCGGCGTCGGCGCCGCCCGGCTGATCGTCGATCCGCAGCCACGCACCTTTGCCCAGACGCCGGCGGCCGACGTGCCGACCTCCGGACCGACCGCCCCACGGGCCCTGTTACCGCCCCCGCCGCCCAGCGCCCGCATACCGCTGCCCGGCGGCGGCGCCCTGATGAAGCTCCCGGGCGAGGGTGACCTGCTGGCGCTGACCGTCGACGACGGCGTCAACAGCGACGTGGTGCGTGCCTACACGCAGTTCGCGAAGGACACCGGCATACGGCTGACCTATTTCGTGAACGGGATCTACGACTCGTGGACGGACAACCTGGGGCTGCTTCGGCCGCTGGTCGACAGCGGTCAGATCCAGCTCGGCAACCACACCTGGTCACACCCTGACATGACCACACTGACCAAAGAGCAAGTGGCAGAACAGCTCTCCCGCAACGACGCGTTCCTGAAGAAGACGTACGGCATCGGCGCCAAGCCGTATTGGCGGCCGCCATACGCGAAGCGCAACGCCGCCGTCGACGCGGTGGCCGCCGACCTCGGTTACCACGTCCCCACGCTGTGGTCGGGCTCCCTGTCGGACTCGACGCTGATCACCGAGGAGTACATCGTCCAGATGGCCGATCAGTACTTCACGCCGCAGGCCATCGTGATCGGGCACCTCAATCATCTGCCGGTCACGCACGTCTACCCGCAACTCGTCGACATCATCCGCGACCGGAACCTGCGCACCGTCACGCTCAACGACGTCTTCCTCAAGACGCCGTAGCGACTGCTAGTCAACGGATTCCGGCTTCATGCACCGGGCGCCACCGCACCACCTGGCAATTCTTCGGCCAAAAACATGCGCCGGACAATTCAATCTCTAAAAATTTAGAGATTGCTCTTCCGCTGACGGCCCGGTGATTGTTACCGTTCCGTAATGCATCGGGCCGGGGGAATTTTCGCAGTACTGCTGGTAATTGCGTGCGCACTCGTGGGAGTGGGAAATGCGCGGGCCGACGGCGGTGACGAACCGCAGTACGCCGACTTCTACACCCCGCCGGACCCGCTACCGCCCGGCCAGCCTGGCGATCTGATCCGTACCGAGCCTTCGCGGCTGGTGCTGGAACCCTCCGGACAACTGGGCGCGATCATGGCCACCGGC
>NZ_LZLU01000079.1:0-20518 GCF_001673415.1 Mycobacterium sp. 1165196.3
CCTGCGAGTGCAGCACGTTCTCGGCCACCCGGATCTGCTCCTCGCGGCTCGCGCCGGACGGGGAGCCACTGCCGCCGCCTGCCCACCGCGCCTACAGCGTGAACTGGGATGCCATCGCGCAGTGCGAGTCGGGTGGCAACTGGGGCATCAGCACCGGTAACGGCTTCTCCGGTGGACTGCAGTTCACCCCGAGCACCTGGCACGCCAACGGCGGCAGTGGCTCCCCGTCCGGCGCGAGCCGCGAGGAGCAGATCCGGGTGGCCGAGAACGTGCTGCACTCGCAGGGCATCGGCGCTTGGCCGGTCTGCGGACGCCGCGGCTGAGCCGACGCCCACGCGACGGCTGACATACATATAAGAAGTGCCGGGCCACCGGGCCCGGCACTTCTTAGCTCCAGGGGTTGGGGCCCCAGCGTCGGGTAGCGTCGGGCCCGTGACCGCAACGCCGCGCGAATTCGACATTGTGCTGTATGGGGCGACGGGCTTCGTCGGGAAACTCACCGCCGAATACCTGGCCGGCTCGGCGCCGGACAAGCGGATAGCACTGGCCGGCAGATCGGCCGACCGCCTACGCGCCATCCGCGACACGTTGGGCGAAGCGGCGCAGTCGTGGCCCATTGTGAACGCCGACGCGTCCTCGCCCTCGACGCTCGATGAGATGGCGGCCCGCACCCAGGTCGTCATCACCACGGTCGGGCCCTACACCCGCTACGGGTTGCCGCTGGTGGCCGCCTGCGCCGCCGCCGGCACCGACTACGCCGACCTGACCGGCGAGGCGATGTTCGTCCGCGACAGCATCGACCTGTATCACAAGCAGGCCGCGGACACCGGCGCGCGCATCGTGCACGCGTGCGGATTCGATTCCGTCCCTTCGGACCTCAGCGTGTACGCGCTCTACCGGGCCGCGCGCGACGGCGGCGCGGGAGAACTCGTCGACACCGACCTGGTGGTCCGCTCCTTCTCGGGCGGCATATCCGGGGGCACCGTCGCCTCGATGTTGGAAGTGCTGGACACCGCCTCGCGCGATCCCGACGCCCGCCGCCGACTCGCCGATCCGTACACCCTGACCACCGACCGCAGCGCCGAACCCGAGATCGGCCCCCAGCCCGATCTGCCCCTGCGCCGCGGTGGCCGGATCGCGCCGGAACTGAGCGGCCTGTGGACGGCGGGTTTCCTGATGGCGCCGTACAACACCCGAATCGTGCGGCGCAGCAATGCCTTGCTGGACTGGGCCTACGGCCGCCAGTTGCGTTACAGCGAAAGCATGAGCCTGGGCTCGTCGCCGCTGGCCCCGGTGGCGTCCGCTGTGGTGGGCGGGGTGGGTGCCGCCACCTTCGGACTGGGCAGCCGCTACTTCCGGTTGCTGCCGCGCCGGCTGGTGGAGCGCATCGTGCCCGAGCCCGGCACCGGCCCGAGCGAGAAGGCCCGGGAACGCGGCTACTACCGGATCGAGACGTTCACCACCACGACCACCGGCGCCCGGTTCGTGGCGCGCATGGAGCAGCGTGGGGACCCGGGCTACAAGGCGACTTCGGTGTTGTTGGGGGAGTGCGGCCTCGCGCTGGCGCTGGACCGCGACAAGCTCCCCGACCTGCACGGCGTCCTCACGCCCGCGGCAGCGATGGGCGACGCACTGCTGGACCGTTTCCCGGCCGCGGGCGTCACATTGGAGGTAGAGCGGCTGGCCTAGTGACCCGGGTCACGCATTTTGGGCGCTTACACGTGGGTAAACACCGCTCCCTAGAATTGACGGGTGACCGCCAGCCGCAGCCCCGCCACTGACCTGCCCAAGTCGTGGGACCCAGCTGCGGCCGAAAGCGCGATCTATCAGAAGTGGGTGGACGCGGGTTACTTCGCGGCGGACCCGAACAGCGCCAAGCCCGGGTATTCGATCGTGCTGCCCCCGCCGAACGTGACCGGCAGCCTGCACATGGGCCACGCGCTCGAGCACACCATGATGGACGCCCTGACGCGGCGCAAGCGAATGCAGGGCTACGAGGTGCTGTGGCAGCCGGGCATGGATCATGCCGGCATCGCGACGCAGAGCGTGGTCGAAAAGCAACTCGCAATCGACGGCAAGACCAAAGAGGACTTCGGCCGAGAGCTGTTCATCGAGAAGGTCTGGGACTGGAAGCGGGAGTCCGGCGGCGCCATCGGTGCCCAGATGCGCCGGCTCGGCGACGGCGTGGACTGGAGCCGCGACCGGTTCACCATGGACGAGGGGCTGTCCCGAGCGGTCCGGGCGATCTTCAAGCGCCTCTACGACGCCGGGCTGATCTATCGGGCCGAACGGCTGGTCAACTGGTCGCCGGTGCTGCAGACGGCCATCTCGGACATCGAGGTCGACTACCAGGAGGTGGAAGGCGAGCTGGTGTCGTTCCGGTACGGATCGATGGACGACTCGCAGCCACACATCGTGGTGGCCACCACCCGGATGGAAACGATGCTCGGCGACACCGCGATCGCGGTGCATCCCGACGACGAGCGCTACCGGCATCTGGTCGGCACCAACCTGCCGCACCCGTTCGTGGACCGTCAGCTCGTGGTGGTGGCCGACGAACACGTGGATCCCGAATTCGGTACCGGCGCAGTCAAAGTCACTCCCGCACACGACCCCAATGACTTCGAGATCGGACTCCGCCATGAGCTGCCGATGATCTCGATCATGGACACCAAGGGCCGAATCACCGGCACCGGAACGCAATTCGACGGCATGGACCGATTCCAGGCCAGGGTCGCGGTGCGCGAGGCGCTGGCGGCGCAGGGCCGGATCACCGAGGAGAAGCGGCCCTACCTGCACAGCGTCGGACACTCCGAGCGCAGCGGCGAGCCGATCGAACCGCGGCTGTCGCTGCAGTGGTGGGTCCGGGTGGAATCGCTCGCCAAGGCCGCCGGCGACGCGGTGCGCAACGGCGACACCGTGATTCACCCCGCCAGCCTGGAGCCGCGGTGGTTCGCCTGGGTCGACGACATGCACGACTGGTGCATTTCGCGTCAGCTGTGGTGGGGTCACCGCATTCCGATCTGGTACGGCCCCAACGGCGAACAGCGTTGCGTTGGTCCCGACGAGACCCCGCCGGAAGGTTGGGAGCAGGACCCCGACGTGCTGGACACCTGGTTCTCCTCGGGGCTGTGGCCGTTCTCCACGTTGGGCTGGCCGGACAAGACCCCGGAGCTCGAGAAGTTCTATCCCACAAGCGTTCTGGTCACCGGTTACGACATCTTGTTCTTCTGGGTGGCCAGGATGATGATGTTCGGCACCTTCGTCGGCGACGACGAGGCCATCACCCTGGGCGGCCGCCGCGGCCCGCAGGTGCCGTTCACCGATGTCTTCCTGCACGGGCTGATCCGCGACGAGTCCGGCCGCAAGATGAGCAAGTCCAAGGGCAACGTCATCGATCCGCTGGACTGGGTGGACGCGTTCGGCGCCGACGCGCTGCGGTTCACGCTGGCGCGCGGCGCCAGCCCCGGCGGTGACCTCGCGGTCGGCGAAGATCACGTCCGGGCGTCGCGCAACTTCTGTACCAAGCTGTTCAACGCCACCCGCTACGCGCTGCTCAACGGCGCCAAGCTGGCCCCGCTGCCGCCGCCGGCCGAACTCACCGACGCCGACCGCTGGATCCTCGGCCGGCTGGAAGAGGTTCGCGCGGAAGTTGATTCGGCGTTCGACAGCTACGAGTTCAGTCGCGCCTGCGAGGCGCTCTACCACTTCGCGTGGGACGAATTCTGCGACTGGTACGTGGAATTGGCCAAAACCCAATTGGCCGAAGGGATCACGCACACCACGGCCGTGCTGGCGGCGACGCTGGACACCCTGCTGCGGTTGCTGCACCCGGTGATCCCTTTCATCACCGAGGCCCTGTGGCAGGCCCTCACCGGTGACGAGGCCGAACACGAGTCGCTGGTGATCGCCGACTGGCCGCAGCCGTCCGGTATCGGCCTGGATCAGGTTGCCGCGCAGCGGATTACCGACATGCAAAAGCTGGTGACCGAGGTGCGCCGGTTCCGCAGCGACCAAGGGCTGGCGGACCGGCAGAAGGTGCCGGCCCGGATGGCCGGCGTCGACGAATCCGATCTGGGCACCCAGGTGAGCGCGGTGACCTCGCTGGCGTGGCTCACCGCAGCGGGCCCGCAGTTCCAACCGTCGGCGTCGGTGGAGGTCCGGCTGCACCGCGGGACCGTCGTCGTCGAGCTCGACACCTCGGGCACCATCGACGTCGCCGCCGAACGTCGCCGCCTGGAAAAGGACCTGGCCGCGGCGCACAAGGAGCTCGCGTCGACCACCGCCAAACTGGCCAACGAGGACTTCCTGGGCAAGGCGCCGCAACACGTCGTCGACAAGATCCGGGACCGTCAGCGCCTGGCCCAGGAGGAGACCGAGCGGATCAACGCGCGGCTAGCCGGGCTGCAGTGAGCGTTCGATGACCGAGCCCGAGTGGCCGCAGGACGAGGTTCCCACCGAGCTTCCCGACCCGGTCCCCACCCCCGACGAGATCGCGTCGCTGTTACAGGTCGAACACCTGCTGGACCAGCGCTGGCCGGAGACCAAGATCGAGCCCAGCCTGACCCGGATCAGCGCGTTGCTGGA
The DNA here is from genome assembly GCF_001673415.1 of Mycobacterium sp. 1165196.3. Classification (NCBI taxonomy): domain Bacteria; kingdom Bacillati; phylum Actinomycetota; class Actinomycetes; order Mycobacteriales; family Mycobacteriaceae; genus Mycobacterium; species Mycobacterium sp. 1165196.3. Next base: position 4,588 of record NZ_LZLU01000079.1, read on the forward strand.
CCTGCTGGGCTCCCCGCAGCTGGCCTACCCGTCGATCCACGTGGCGGGCACCAACGGCAAGACCTCGGTGGCCCGGATGATCGACGCGCTGATCACCGCGCTGCACCGGCGCACCGGACGCACCACCAGCCCGCACCTGCAATCGGCGGTCGAACGCATCTCGATCGACTCCAAGCCGATCAGCCCGGCCCGGTACGTGGCGACCTATCGCGAGATCGAGCCGTTCGTGCAGATGGTCGATGCGCAGTCGCAGGCCGACGGTGGGCCGGCGATGAGCAAGTTCGAGGTGTTGACCGCGATGGCGTTCGCCGCATTCGCCGACGCCCCCGTCGACGTCGCGGTCGTCGAGGTGGGGATGGGCGGCCGCTGGGACGCCACCAACGTGATCAACGCCCCGGTCGCCGTCATCACCCCGGTCTCCATCGACCACGTCGAATACCTGGGCGACGACCTCGCCGGCATCGCGGGGGAGAAAGCCGGCATCATCACCCGCGCGCCCGAGGGAGCGCCCGATACCGTGGCCGTCATCGCGCGTCAGGCGCCCGAGGCGATGGAAGTGTTGTTGGACCGAACCGTGCAGGCCGACGCCGCGGTGGCCCGCGAGGATTCGGAGTTCGCGGTGCTGGGCCGTCAGGTGGCGATCGGCGGGCAGGTGCTGCAGCTGCAGGGCCTCGGCGGGGTGTATTCGGATGTCTATCTGCCGCTGCACGGCGAACACCAGGCGCACAACGCCGTGCTGGCCCTCGCGGCTGTCGAGGCGTTTTTCGGCGCCGGTGCGCAGCGCCAGCTCGACGTCGACGCGGTTCGCGCCGGTTTCGCCGCCGTCGCCAGCCCCGGCCGGCTCGAGCGGATGCGCAGCGCCCCAACGGTATTCATCGACGCCGCGCACAATCCCGCCGGCGCGGCCGCGCTGGCGCAGACCCTGGCCGACGAGTTCGACTTCCGCTATCTCGTCGGGGTGCTCAGCGTGCTCGCCGATAAGGACGTCGACGGCATTCTCGCCGCCCTGCAGCCGGTGTTCGACGCCGTCGTGATCACGCACAACGGATCCCCGCGGGCACTCGATGTCGAATCGCTGGCCCTGGCCGCGCGCGAGCGGTTCGGGCCCGACCGCGTGAGCACCGCCGAGAACCTGCGCGACGCCATCGACGTCGCGACCGCGCTGGTAGATGACGCCGCGACCGACGGCCCGGCCGAAGCGTTCTCCGGTACCGGCATCGTCATCACCGGCTCGGTCGTCACCGCCGGGGCGGCCCGGACCCTGTTCGGTCGTGATCCGCAATGACCGACGTCCCCGAGAACCCCGACGAGCGGGCCGCGGCGCCGCAGGCCGACCCGTGGCGGAGCTTTGGCGCGGTGATGGCGTTGACGCTGATCCTGGAAGCGATCGTGGTGTTGCTGGCGATCCCGGTGGTGGGTGCGGTCGGCGGCGGCCTGACGACGGTGTCGCTGAGCTACCTGATCGGGCTGGCCGTGCTGCTGATCCTGATGGCCGGCGTGCAGCGCAAACCCTGGGCGATCTGGGCCAACCTGGGGGTCCAGGCGATCCTGCTGGCCGGCTTCGCGGTCTATCCGGGGGTGGGGTTCATCGGCGTGCTGTTCACCGGGCTGTGGGCCCTGATCGCCTACTTCCGGGCCGAGGTCCGGCGCCGCCAGGGCTAGCGGCGCGGGCCGGCGATGACCTCCCGACCGCCGTCGCCCGACTCTTCGCCGCCCGGTTATGTACGCTGTCCGCCGTGACCGAACGGACATTGATACTGATCAAGCCCGATGGCGTCCAGCGGCACCTGGTGGGGGAGATCATCGGCCGCATCGAGCGCAAAGGCCTCTCCATCACCGCGCTGGAGCTCCGGGCGGTCAGCCGCGACCTTGCCGCCCAGCACTACGCGGAGCACGAGGGCAAGCCGTTCTTCGACTCGCTGCTGGAGTTCATCACCTCCGGACCGGTGGTGGCGGCCATCGTGGAGGGGCCCCGCGCGATCGCCGCGTTTCGGCAGCTCGCGGGCGGGACCGACCCGGTGGAAAAGGCGATTCCCGGCACCATCCGCGGCGACTTCGGGCTCGAGACGCAGCTCAACCTGGTGCACGGGTCGGATTCCACCGAATCCGCGAAGCGGGAAATCGCGCTCTGGTTTCCCAACGCGTAGAGCTGCGGTGATGGCGCCGCGGCGCGGTCCGCAGCGACTTTGCTGGCGCGGGCTGGCTCAGGTGTGGCTGGGACCGCCACGTGATGTGGGATACTGGTCTCGGGTGAACGTCGCCGGACCGGCGACAGACACCCGAATGAAGACTTAGACAAGCGCGACCAATAGCCCCGTCGCCTTGGTTCGCTGCATGTCAGGCCGTCATTCAGCACGGCGCCGAGTGGGTCTGCGATCCTGGGCCGCTCGGGGCGAGACCATCACAAGTCCGGGAGAAGTGACCCGGGCCCATAGCGAAGCCCTCGCGTGGCCGCGTCGCAACGACGCGCCCGGGGGCTTGAGGAGAATACGTGGTAGACGGTGCACCGACTGCAGACCCATCAGAAGAATCGACTCGGCCGCAGGAACTGCCGGACCGCCTGAGAGTTCATTCGCTGGCCCGAACGCTGGGAACCACCAGCAAGAGGGTGCTGGACGCGCTAAGCGAGCTCGACGGGCGCATCCGCAGCGCGCATTCCACCGTGGACCGCGACGACGCGGTGCGGGTGCGAGACTTGCTGGCGGCCGCACAGCCCGCCGGAACCCCGGAAGATGCGGACCCCGCGCCGGCGGCCGCAGCCGAGGAGCCCGAATCCCGGCTGCTGCTCGAGACCCCCGACACCGCCGCCGAGCGGCCGCATTACATGCCGTTGTTCGTCGCACCGCAGCCGATCGACGCCCGCGAGGACGACGCCGGCAGCGACGACGATGGTGACGACTCGGATGACGCCGACTCCGACGATGACGAGCAGGCCGACCGGCCGTCGAACAAGCGGCGCCGCCGCGGCCGCCGCGGTCGCGGTCGCGGACGCGGTGAGCAGGGCGGACCCGACGGCCAGGGCGACGACGGCGACGACGACGAGGGCCAACCGCGGGGTAGGAAGGGCGGCCAACCCGACTCCGGCGACGCCGAGGACTCCGACGGCCAGGACACCGACGACTCGGACGATTCCGACGACTCCGACAACGGTGACGACGGCTCGGCGGATGGCGGCAATCGGCGCCGCCGCCGGCGCCGCCGCCGCAAATCCGGATCCGGCGACGACAACGACGAGGGCTCGTCGCCCGACGATCCGCCGAACACCGTGGTGCACGAGCGCCCGCCCCGCAACGGCAAGGGCGGCGGCGGAGACGACTCCGCCAGCGCCAACAACGAGATCAAGGGCATCAACGGCTCGACGCGGCTGGAGGCCAAGCGGCAGCGGCGCCGGGACGGCCGCGATGCCGGACGGCGCCGCCCCCCGGTGTTGACCGAGGCCGAATTCCTGGCCCGCCGCGAGGCCGTCGAGCGGATGATGGTCGTGCGCGACCGGGTCCGCACCGAGCCGCCGCACCAGGGCTCGCGCTACACCCAGATCGCGGTGCTCGAGGACGGCATCGTCGTCGAGCACTTCGTCACGTCGGCCGCGTCGGCCTCGCTGGTGGGCAACATCTACCTGGGCATCGTCCAGAACGTGCTGCCGTCGATGGAGGCGGCGTTCGTCGACATCGGCCGCGGCCGCAACGGTGTGCTCTATGCCGGTGAGGTCAACTGGGAAGCCGCCGGGCTCGGCGGATCCGACCGCAAGATCGAACAGGCGCTCAAACCGGGCGACTACGTCGTCGTCCAGGTCAGCAAGGACCCGGTCGGACACAAGGGCGCGCGGCTGACCACGCAGGTGTCACTGGCGGGCCGCTACCTGGTCTACGTGCCGGGGGCGTCGTCGACCGGGATCAGCCGCAAGCTGCCCGACACCGAACGTCAGCGGCTCAAAGAGATCCTGCGCGAAGTGGTGCCGTCCGACGCGGGTGTGATCATCCGCACGGCGTCCGAGGGCGTCAAAGAAGAGGACATCCGCAGCGACGTCACCCGCCTGCAGGAGCGCTGGCAACAGATCGAGGCCAAGGCCATCGAGATCAAGGAGAAGGCCGCCGGCGCCGCGGTGGCGCTCTACGAAGAGCCCGACGTGCTGGTCAAGGTCATCCGCGACCTGTTCAACGAGGACTTCGCCGGCCTCATCGTGTCCGGTGAAGAAGCCTGGACCACCATCAACGATTACGTGAATTCGGTTGCGCCCGACCTGGTTTCGAAGCTGAACAAATACGAAACCGCCGAGAACGGTCCCGATGTGTTCGCGGTGCACCGCATCGACGAGCAACTCGCCAAGGCGATGGAACGCAAGGTGTGGCTGCCCTCGGGCGGCACGCTGGTGATCGACCGGACCGAGGCCATGACGGTGGTCGACGTCAACACCGGCAAGTTCACCGGGTCCGGCGGCAACCTCGAGCAGACGGTCACCAAGAACAACCTCGAGGCGGCCGAGGAGATCGTGCGCCAGCTGCGGCTGCGCGACATCGGCGGCATCGTGGTCATCGACTTCATCGACATGGTGCTCGAGTCCAACCGCGACCTGGTGCTGCGGCGGCTGACCGAGGCGCTGGCCCGCGACCGCACCCGCCATCAGGTGTCCGAGGTGACGTCGCTCGGCCTGGTCCAGCTGACCCGCAAGCGGTTGGGCACCGGCCTGATCGAGGCCTTCTCGACGTCGTGTCCGAATTGCGGTGGCCGCGGGATCCTGCTGCACGCCGACCCGGTGGACTCGGCCTCGTCGAACGGGCGCAAGTCCGAATCCGGTGGCGGCGGCCGCCGGGGCAGGCGCAAGAAGAACAAGGCCGAAGAGCAGGTGGTGGCCAAGGTGCCCGCCCACGCTCCGGGCGAGCATCCGATGTTCAAGGCGATGGCCGCCGGCTCCTCGACGCAGGGCGACTCCGAGGACGACTCCGACGAGGCCACTGAAGCCACCGACGAGCTGGAGCAGAAGAAGGCGGCGCGCGGCGTCGAGGACACCGACCAAGAGGACTTCGACGAGGACACCGACGACGAGGACGACGAGGACTCGGACGATGAGGACTCGGACGATGAAGACACCGACGACGAGGACTCGGACGACGACGACCTCGACGACGACGACGAGGACATCGACGACGAAGAGGACCTCGGCGACGACGACGAGGATCTCGAGCTCGACGACGACGACGAGGACCTGGACACCGAGGACGACGATTCCGACGACACCGACGCCGGCCAGTTCTCCGGTGGGGCCGAACAGGCCGGAGCGGCTCGGCCCCGACGCAGGCGCGCTGCGGGCCGGCCGGCCGGCCCGCCGATCCACGCGGACTGAGCTGGTCATGCCCGGTTTGACCCTGTAGCCGCTGGTCACGTACCCTTGGACAGTTGTCGTCAGGCCGGACGAGGAAAACTTCGGTTGGCGGCAGCGGGACTCCCGGGTAATCGGCGCAGGCCCGCACCCAGACCCACCACGTGCACCGCGGCTGGTTGGCGCGCGACGCGCAGAGCAGCGGCTAGAAGAAGGAGCAGAACGACGATGGCGACCTACGCAATCGTGAAGACGGGCGGCAAGCAGTACAAGGTCGCCGTCGGGGACGTCGTCAAGGTCGAGAAGCTCGAATCCGAGCCCGGCTCGAACGTGTCGCTGCCGGTTGCCCTGGTGGTGGACGGCGCCAAGGTGACCACCGACGCGGCCGCGCTGGCCAAGGTCGCGGTGACCGGCGAGGTGCTCGAGCACACCAAGGGTCCCAAGATCCGCATCCACAAGTTCAGGAACAAGACCGGCTACCACAAGCGTCAGGGACACCGTCAGCAGCTGACGGTCCTGAAGGTCACCGGGATCAAGTAGCGAAGGCGGCAGAGATGGCACACAAGAAGGGCGCTTCCAGCTCGCGCAACGGTCGCGATTCCGCCGCGCAGCGGCTGGGCGTGAAGCGATTCGGCGGCCAGGTCGTCAAGGCGGGCGAGATCATCGTCCGGCAGCGCGGCACCAAGTTCCACCCGGGCGTGGGCGTCGGGCGTGGCGGGGACGACACGTTGTTCGCCAAGGAGGCCGGCGCCGTCGAGTTCGGCATCAAGCGCGGCCGCAAGACCGTCAACATCGTGGCCGCCGGGCAAGCCACCGACTGAGGTGTGTTTCCGGGCCCAGCCCGGTGATTTCGGCGACCGGTGGTAGGTGAGAGGACCCACGATGCCTCGGTTCGTCGACCGCGTCGTCATCCATGCGCGTGCCGGTGCCGGTGGTAACGGATGCGCCTCCGTCCATCGCGAGAAGTTCAAGCCGCTCGGAGGCCCCGACGGCGGTAACGGCGGGCGCGGCGGCAGCATCGTGTTCGTCGTCGATCCGCAGGTGCACACCCTGCTCGACTTCCATTTCCACCCCCACGTCACCGCCCCGTCGGGCAAGCAGGGCATGGGCAACAATCGCGACGGCGCCGCCGGCGCCGACCTGGAAGTCAAAGTGCCCGACGGCACCGTCGTCCTCGACGAAAACGGTCGGCTGCTCGCCGACCTGGTCGGCGAGGGCACCCGGTTCGAAGCGGCCGCGGGTGGACGCGGCGGGCTGGGCAACGCCGCACTCGCCTCGCGGGCCCGCAAGGCTCCCGGCTTTGCGCTGCTGGGCGAGCAGGGCCAGACCCGCGACCTGACGCTGGAACTCAAGACCGTGGCCGACGCCGGCCTGATCGGTTTTCCCTCGGCCGGCAAATCTTCGCTGGTGTCCACGATCTCGGCCGCCAAGCCCAAGATCGCCGACTATCCGTTCACCACGCTGGTGCCCAACCTCGGGGTGGTATCGGCGGGCGAACACACCTTCACCGTTGCCGACGTGCCCGGCCTGATCCCGGGTGCATCGCAGGGCCGCGGCCTGGGCCTGGATTTCCTCCGCCACATCGAGCGGTGCGCCGTGCTGGTGCACGTCGTCGACTGCGCCACCGCGGATCCCGGCCGTGACCCCATCTCCGACATCGATGCGCTGGAGGCCGAACTCGCCGCGTATACGCCCACCCTGCAAGGGGATGCGGCACTGGGTGATCTGACCGAGCGGCCCCGCGCCGTAGTGCTCAACAAGATCGACGTCCCCGAGGCGCGCGAGCTTGCCGAGTTTGTCCGTGACGAGATCGCCCAGCGCGGCTGGCCGGTGTTCCTGGTGTCGACCGTGGCACGAGAAGGCCTGCAGCCGTTGATATTCGGGCTGTGGCAGATCATCTCGGACTATAAGGCGGCCCAGCCCGAGATCGTGCCGCGGCGCCCGGTGATCCGGCCGGTACCCGTCGACGACAGCGGCTTCAGTGTGCAGCCGGATCCCCAGCAGCCCGGCGCCTTCGTGGTCAGCGGCGCACGCCCCGAACGCTGGATCCGCCAGACCAACTTCGACAACGACGAGGCCGTGGGATATCTGGCCGACCGGTTGGCGCGCCTCGGCGTCGAAGAGGAGTTGCTGCGGCTGGGCGCGCGGCCGGGCTGCGCAGTGACCATCGGGGACATGACGTTCGATTGGGAGCCGCAAACGCCTGCGGGACAACAGGTTGCGCTATCCGGTCGCGGAACCGACACGAGGCTGGAGCGCACCGAGCGCGTCGGCGCGGCCGAACGCAAGGCCGCCCGGCGCCAGCGGCGCGCCGGCGACGATGCAGAGCGCAGCGATGCTGAGGAGCGGCGCAGAACCAGAGTACGCGGTGAGGAGCAGTGACCGCGCACCGCGACGTCATCCGCACTGCGCGCAGCCTGGTGGTCAAGGTGGGCACAAACGCGCTGACCACACCGGCCGGGGTGTTCGACGCGGGCCGGCTGGCCGGGCTCGCCGACGCGATCGAGGCCCGGATGAAGGCGGGGACCGACGTCGTCATCGTCTCGTCGGGAGCCATCGCCGCCGGCATCGAGCCGCTCGGATTATCCCGTCGGCCAAGGGATTTGGCGACGAAACAGGCCGCGGCCAGCGTCGGTCAGGTCGCGCTGGTGAATTCGTGGAGCGCCGCGTTCGCCCGCTATGGCCGCACGGTCGGCCAGGTGCTGCTGAGCGCGCACGACATCTCGATGCGGGCCCAGCACACCAACGCCCAGCGCACGCTGGATCGGCTGCGCGCCCTGCATGCGGTGGCGATCGTCAACGAGAACGACACGGTGGCCACCAACGAGATCCGGTTCGGTGACAACGACCGGCTTTCGGCGCTGGTGGCTCACCTGGTCGGCGCCGAGGCGCTGGTGTTGCTGTCCGACATCGACGGACTCTACGACGCGGATCCTCGAAAGACCGAAGGCGCCAGGTTCATCGCGGAAGTGTCCAGCTCCGCGGATCTGATCGGTGTAATCGCCGGCCCCGGAAGCGATTTGGGCACCGGCGGCATGACCTCCAAGATGTCGTCGGCGCTGCTGGCCGCCGATGCCGGTGTGCCGGTGTTGCTGGCAGCCGCCGCCGACGCCGCGACCGCGCTCACTGACGCTTCGGTCGGCACGGTGTTCGCGGCACGCCCGGTGCGGATGTCGGCCCGGCGGTTCTGGGTGCGTTACGCCGCCGAGGCTGCCGGTGCCCTGACCCTGGACGAGGGTGCGGTGCGCGCGGTGGTGCGCCAGCGTCGCTCGCTGCTGCCCGCCGGGATCACCGCGGTCTCGGGCCGCTTTTACGCCGGCGACGTGGTCGAGTTGCGCGACCCGGACGGGGTGATGGTGGCCCGCGGTGTGGTCGCCTACGACGCGACCGAACTGGTCACCATGATGGGCCGCTCGACCTCCGAGCTGCCCGGCGAGTTGCGCAGGCCCGCGGTGCACGCCGACGACTTGGTGGCGGTGTAGGAGGTCCCCGGCGGACACCGCCTCGGGACCATGACGACCTTCCGGAACGAACTAGCGCATGTGCTAGCGCAATTGCGGCGGTCGGGTCAGTGCTCCGAGATGGGCTTGAGATACAGTGCGCCCCAGACGATCTCGGCCAGGGTGGCGGCCAGTTCGGCGTCATAGTCGCCGGGCTTGGTCGGGAGGTTCTGCTGGCAGGCCCGCTCGACCATCCACGTCAGCGCGCTGGCCGTGGTGAGCGCGGCCAGCTCCGGGCGGATCGAGCCGTCCGCCTGGCCGTCTTCGATGACGTGGGTGAGCTGCTCGGAGATGCCGGTCAGCAGTTCGCGATACGTGTCCGCCGTCAGCGGGTCGTAGGCGGCCATCTCGTTGAGCGCGACCAGCACCGCCTGGTGGCGCCGGTAGGTGGCGATGATGCGGCTCATCGCGGTCCGCACGTCCTCGGGGTCACGGCGCCCGGCCACGCTCCACCAACTCCGCGCGCCGTCGGTCAGATCGCCGAATACCTGGCCCGCAAGCCGGCGCAGCAGATGCCCCTTGTCCTCGAAGTAGATGTAGAAGCTGGCCCGGGAGATGCCGGCCTCACCGGAGAGCCGATCCACGCTGAGTTCGGTGAAGCTCGCGCCGTCGCGCATCAGCCGTTCGGTGGCGTCCAGCAGCCGGCGCTCCATCCGCTCGCGCCGCTGCTCGCGGCCCAGGCTGCGGTTGCCCTGCGGCTTGCGGGTGAGCGACGGCATGCGCCGAGCATAACCGAGTACTCGACATATTGACTAGACAGATTGTCTAGGCATATCGTCGCAGGGAGCCTGTGACCGGTGTCATACGAGACGGAGGATCACCACCATGGCCGTGCTGACGGGTAAGTCCGGGACCGACAAGTCCGGCCGTGCCTACGACGAGATCGATCTGTCCTCGCGCGCGTTCTGGTCCACCACCGCGGCCGATCGGGAGCGCTCCTTCGCCGTGCTGCGGGCCGAGCGGCCGGTGAGCTGGCATCCACCGGTCGAGGATTCGCTGATGCCCGATCCGGCCGACCCCGGCTTCTGGGCGGTCACCCGGCGCTCCGACATCGTCGCGGTGAGCCGCAACAACGACGTCTTCCTGTCCGGCCACGGGGTGATGTTCGAGAGCATCCCGGTGGAGCTGCTCGAGGCGTCGCAGTCGTTCCTGGCGATGGACCCGCCGCGACACACCAAGCTGCGCAAGCTCGCTCACGCCGCGCTGAGCCCCCGCCAGGTCCGCCGCATCGAAGACTCGATCAAGGCCAACGCCAAGACCATCGTCGAAGAGCTCCGATCCGCAGGCAGCGGCGCGGATTTCGTCGACCACTGCGCCAAGGAACTGCCCATCCGCACCCTGTCGGACATGATGGGGATTCCGGAATCCGAACGTGAGCGCATGGCGCACGCCACCGATGCCCTGGTCTCCTGGGCGGACCCGCAGTTCCTCGCCGGACGCCCGGCGCTGGAGGTCCTGTTGGAAAACCAAATGTATCTGCACCAAGTCGTCGGCACGCTGGCCACCGAACGTCGCGAACACCCGGGTGACGACCTGATCAGCAGCCTGGTCACCGCCGAAGTCGACGGCGACCGGCTGGAAGACGCGGAGGTGGCGGCGTTCTTCGTCCTGCTGTCGGTGGCGGGCAACGACACCACCCGTCAGACCATCAGTCATACCCTGCGGGCGCTCACCGATTTTCCCCGCGAGAAGGCATGGCTGCTCGAGGATTTCGACAACCGAATCGGCACGGCCATCGAGGAGTTCATCCGGTGGGCGACGCCGGTGATGACCTTCCGCCGCACCGCCGCAACGGATATCGAGCTGGGCGGTCAGGCCATCCGGGCGGGGGAGAAGGTGGTCATGTTCTACCCGTCCGGCAACTGGGACACCGAGGCGTTCGACCACCCGGAGCGCTTGAACCTGAGCCGCGACCCCAACCCCCACGTCGGCTTCGGCGGTGGCGGGCTGCACTTCTGCCTCGGTGCCCACGTCGCGCGCGCGCAGCTGCGCGCCATCTTCGGCGAGCTGTTCCGTCAACTGCCCGACATCGCGGCGGGCGAGCCGTCCTACCTGGCGGGCAACTTCGTGCACGCCATCCGCAGCATGCCGTGCACCTTCTAATGCGTTGCCAGGGGCGCTAACTCGTCGGCGAGCAGGGCCAGCAACTCAGAGCAGCCGCCATCGACCTTGACGCTGGCCAGATCGTCGCCGCGGGTACCGCCACGGTTGACGATGGCCACCGGGATGCCCAGCGCGGCGGCGTGACGCACAAACCGGTAGCCGGAGAACACGGTCAGCGACGAACCGGCGACCAGCAGCGCATCCGCCGCCTTGACCAACCTATACGCTTGGGCCACAACGTCTTTGGGGACGCTTTCGCCGAAGTAGACGATGTCGGGCTTGAGCATGCCGCCGCAGCGCTCGCAATCCAGATACCGGAACGACGCGGTGTCCGCGACGACGGCGTCGGCGTCGGGCGCCACCGCCAGCCCACCGATGGCCTCGGCGCGCTCGATGAATCCGGGGTTGAGCTCTTCCAGCCGGTCGGCCAGCGCGGCGCGGGCCATGGTGGAGCCGCAGCTCAGGCAGATCACCCGCGCGTAGGTGCCGTGCAGGTTGATGACGTTTCGGCTGCCCGCCTTGGAGTGCAGCAGATCGACGTTCTGGGTGATCACACCTGTGACCACCGACGCGTCCTCAAGCGCGGCCAGCGCCCGGTGGCCCGCGTTGGGCAGCGTGTCGGCCATGTGGCGCCAACCGACGTGGTTGCGCGCCCAATACCGCTGCCGAAACGCCGGATCGCTGGTGAACTGGCGGATGGTCATCGGGTTGCTCGGCGGCGAATCGGGCCCGCGGTAATCGGGGATGCCCGAATCGGTGGACAGGCCCGCGCCCGTCAGCACCGCGATCCGGCGCCCTGCCAACAGCGTGACCAGTTCCGGGGATTCTGCACAGCCGACGGTCACCACACCCAGAGTACGAGGCTCAGCCCAGGCAGTCCGCGGCCGTCGTGAGCTCGGCGGACATGTTCTGCTCCATCATCTTCAGGGCGGCCTCACACAGTTCGTTGTCGATCCCGGCGACGGCGTCGGTGGGGATAACGACGGGGAAATGGCGCACGTAGGCGTCCAGCGCGGTGTAGAGAATGCACTGCTCGGTGACCTGGCCGGTCAGGATCACCCGCTTGGTCTCCAGCCGGTTGAGCAAGTAGTCCAGGGGTGACGCGTAGAAAGCGCTGTGCCGCACCTTGGTCATCACGCGGCACTCGTCGGCCGGCAGGATCGGCTTCACCAGATCGGGCCTGGCCCCGTCGCATGCGGACCGGACGATATCGGAGAACTGGGCGGTGAAATCGCCGTAGTTGTCGTTGATGTACACCAAGTCGACGTCGTCGGTTTCACGGGCCCGGCGGACCAAATCGGTCAAAGGCTCGATGATCTTCTCGACATTGGGTATTAAATTTTCAGCGTCGGGATGCTGATACGTGTTCAACATGTCGACTACCAGGACAGCAGTGTCGCTCATGTCGTCGGGGATACCCGGCCGCGGCGAGTTGACACGCCAGCGACGACAATGGAAGGGCGATGGACTTTTACAACGCTTACAGCCAGGGGTTCGTCCGCGTCGCCGCATGCACCCACCACACCGCCATCGGTGACCCGGCCGCCAACGCCGAGACGGTCCTGCGGATGGCGCAGGAGTGCCACGACGACGCCGTCGCGCTGGCCGTGTTCCCGGAGCTGACCCTGTCCGGCTATTCCATCGAAGACATCCTGCTGCAAGACCTGCTGCTCGACGACGTCGAGACGGCCATCGAGGAGATCGTCGCGGCGTCGGCCGAGCTGCTGCCGGTGTTGGTCGTCGGTGCCCCGCTGCGTCATCGGCACCGGATCTACAACGCCGCGGTGGTGATCCATCGCGGCGCGGTGCTGGGGGTGGCCCCGAAGTCGTACCTGCCCACCTATCGGGAGTTCTACGAGCGCCGCCAGATCGCACCCGGCGATGACGAGCGTGGCACCATCCGGCTGGCCGGCGTCGAGGCGCCGTTCGGTCCCGACCTGCTCTTCACGGCTTCCGACGTGCCCGGCTTCGTGCTGCACGTGGAGATTTGCGAGGACATGTTCGTGCCGATTCCGCCGAGCGCCGAGGCCGCGCTGGCGGGTGCGACGGTGCTGGCCAACCTGTCCGGCAGCCCGATCACGATCGGGCGCGCCGAGGACCGCTGCCTGCTGGCCCGGTCGGCCTCGTCGCGTTGCCTGGCCGCCTACGTGTATTCGGCTGCCGGAGAAGGCGAATCGACGACGGATCTGGCCTGGGACGGCCAAACCATGGTGTTCGAAAACGGCGTGATGCTGGCCTCCTCCGAGCGCTTTCCCAAGGGGGAGCGGCGCAGCATCGCCGACGTCGACGTCGAACTGCTCCGCTCGGAGCGGCTGCGGATGGGCACCTTCGATGACAACCGGCGCCACCACCGGACGACCACGGATGCCTATCGGCACATCGAATTTCGGTTGGACCCACCCGGCGGGGACATCGGCCTGCGCCGCGAAATCGAGCGCTTCCCCTTCGTCCCCGCCGATCCGCAACGGCTGGAACAGGATTGCTTCGAGGGCTACAACATCCAGGTCGCCGGCCTCGAACAGCGCCTGCGCGCGCTGGATTTCCCGAAGGTGGTCATCGGGATCTCCGGTGGACTGGACTCGACGCACGCCCTGATCGTGGCCGCCCGCGCGATGGATCGCGAACAACGGCCGCGCAGCGACATTTTGGCGTTCACGCTGCCCGGCTTCGCCACCGGGGACCGCACCAAACGCAACGCGTCCGAGCTGTGCCGCACGCTGGGTGTGACGTTCGCGGAGATCGACATTCGCCAGAGCGCGGAACTGATGCTCAAGGAGATGGATCACCCGTTCGCGCGCGGCGAAAAGGTGTACGACGTCACCTTCGAAAACGTCCAGGCCGGTTTGCGCACCGACTACCTGTTCCGGTTGGCCAACCAGCGTGGCGGCATCGTGCTGGGCACCGGCGACCTGTCCGAGTTGGGACTGGGCTGGTCGACATACGGGGTGGGCGACCAGATGTCGCACTACAACGTCAACGCCGGCGTGCCCAAAACACTGGTCCAGCACCTGATCCGCTGGGTCATCTCGTCGGAGCAGTTCGAACCGGAGGTCAGCGAGGTGCTGCAGTCGGTGCTCGACACCGAGATCACCCCGGAGCTGGTGCCCAGCGGCGAGGAAGAAGAGCTGCAGAGCAGCGAAGCAAAAGTGGGTCCATTTGCGCTGCAGGACTTTTCATTGTTCCATGTGCTTCGCTTCGGATTCCGGCCGTCCAAGATCGCCTTTTTGGCCTGGCACGCCTGGAGCGATCCCGACCACGGCATCTGGCCCCCCGGCTTCCCCGAGGACAAGCGGCCGTCCTACACGCTCAAGGAGATCCGGCACTGGCTGCAGGTCTTCGTGCAGCGGTTCTATTCGTTCAGCCAGTTCAAGCGCTCGGCGCTGCCGAACGGGCCCAAGGTGTCGCACGGGGGTTCGCTGTCGCCGCGGGGGGATTGGCGCGCGCCGTCCGACATGTCCGCGCGCATCTGGCTCGACGAGATCGAACGCGAAATCCCCAAGGACTAGCCTGCGCTCACGGGCCCGCCCGGATCACCGAGCGGGCCTGCGAGCATTCGCGCTCACGCCTTGGCGCGCCGCCACCCCTGGTACTGCACTTCGGCGAACACCAGCGTGTAAGCGCCGGCCGCCAGGTTCAACACGACGCCGGCCGACGTCAACGGAAAGACGTCCGCGAGCACCAGAACGATCGCGGCCACCGTGTATGCCACGTTGGCGATGATGACGCCGATGCCGGCGCGCCGCACCGATGGCAGGCTGGCCAGCCCGAACACCACCACGCCGTACGCGATCAAGAACGCGGCCATGGCGTACTCGAACGCCTTCGTGGTGCCCGAGAGGTCGGCGAGCCAGCCGGCGAACGGCAGACCGGCCAGCCCGACCAGCCCGCTGATGGCGGCGTCGGCGCGCATGGCGAGCCGAAGCAAGCCGTCCCGGGTACCGGTGCGGTCAAGCGTGATAGCGGACATGATGTTCCTTTCTCTGGCGGACTGCGATCGCTACCGACGCTGCTCCCAGCCCACTGCCAGATCGACGCCGGGCGCTGCCAAACACTGCCAACCGCAGGTCAGCGGGGCGATCGGTGGCTAGCGCTCGTAGGTTCCGGTCAGCGTGCCCCGCGCCAGCACGTGACCGCGCATCGCGGCCAGCAGCCCCTTGGCGTTGGTCACGGCGTCCGGAATGGTGACATCGAGCGCGAATACCTGAAAGCGGTAGTGGTGTGGCCCATGGCCGGGGATCGGCCGTGGCCCGGCATAGCCGCGGTGACCCAGGTCGGCCCGCGGGAAGCGGATTCCTGGGCATCCCGGCTGCAGCGCACCCGCGGCCACGCCGCCGACGCTCGGGTCGATCACCGCGACGGTGTGCAACAGGGGCCGGGGCAGCGGGACGTCGACGTCGTCCATGACGAGCACGACCTGGCGGGTGCGGCCCGGCAGCGCGTCCCAGCGCAACGGCGGGGAGGCGTTGTCGCCGACGCCCTTGCCGGCGCTGGACGCCGGCATGGCGCCCCCGTCGGTGAACGCGGTGCTGGTTACGGCGATGGTCGTGGGCGCCTCGAACGCGCCGCCGGCGAGCGGGCTTCGGCGGGCACCCGCGCGCACCCCGCGCAACGCCCGGCCCAGACGCTCGATCACGCGCCGCTGCCCGCGCCGCGCATCGCCACCGCGGGTGAGCGCAGCAGGTCGCCCATTTCGGTAGGCAGGTAGCCCTGCCGGGCGAGCCGGGGCAGCACACCGCCGCTCTCGATGATGTCGAGGATCAGGTCGGGCAGGCGCGCGACGGTGCCCGCGACCCCGGTGGTGTCGTTGCGCCAGCTGCCGTCGCCGAGGAATTCAACTCGCTGTTCTTCCGCAACGCCGTGAACTCCGGGCTGCCGGCGATCACCGTCCCCGAGGCCACCTCGGCGTTCAGCGACGGCGACACCGGAACCTTCGACCTCGGCGACGGCAGCTGGCGCAACGACACCACCGGGGTCGCGGGCACCGTCGCGCGCCTGCCCGACCTGATCCTCG
>NZ_LZLU01000080.1:0-695 GCF_001673415.1 Mycobacterium sp. 1165196.3
TGGGCGTAGATGCCGGCCAGGATGTCTTCGAGGGCGGTCCGTGGGGCGCGGTAGTTATCGCCCTGGTAGTCCGGGGCGGGCAAAGCGCGGGTGTCGAGTTTGCCGTTGAGCGTCAACGGCAACGCCTCGAGCACCACCACCGCCGCGGGCACCATATAGGGAGGGAGCCGCTGACCCAACCGGGCCCGAATATCGGCGGGGTCAGCGGCTCCAGTCACATAGCCGACGAGACGCCTCTCGCCGGCCTGGTCTTCGCGGACGACGACCGCGGCTTGCTGCACGCCGTCCAATTCGGCAATGGCGGTGCGGATTTCGCCCAACTCGATGCGATACCCACGCACCTTGACCTGCTCATCGGCGCGCCCCCGATAGCGCAACTGCCCATCGGGACCCCAGCACACCAGATCCCCAGTCCGATACATACGCTGGCCCACCACACCGAACGGGCACGCGATGAACCGCGACGCGGTCAGCCCGGGGCGGCGCCAGTACCCGACGCCGACGCCCTCGCCGGCCAGATACAGCTCCCCCACCACACCGGCCGGCACTGGGCGCAGCCATTCGTCGAGCACGAAGAACGCCGCCCGGGTCACCGGCGAGCCGATCGGCGGGAATCCCGAGCCCGCCTGTAGCGAGGCACTCTTGCAGGCCCACATGGTCGTTTCGGTGGGGCCATACACATTGACCATCACCCG
>NZ_LZLU01000081.1:0-17685 GCF_001673415.1 Mycobacterium sp. 1165196.3
GGCGCGGGCCCAGATCGCGTGCCTCGTTGAGGCGGCGGGCGGCTTCGGCGCGGCTGATCAGCGTCGCCTCGGCGATGGCCTGGACTGCCGTGGCGCCGAGTTCGACCGAGGGTGCTTGGCGGGCCAGGGCATTGATCACGGGGTGCTCGACGGCCGGGATGCGCCGGCGCTGCTTTTCGCAGCGCGCCAACACCGCCAACTGTTGGCGCGGCTTCAGCGCGTCGACGTTCAGCGCGCACACGCGATCCCAGGCGGCATCGAGCGCCTCGAACGCCGCCTCGACATCCTGCTCATCACTCACACCGCCAAACTAGCGAGGACCACCGACAAAAATCGGCGCCCAGAGACTACTGAAACCACAGTGGCACAAGGGATTTCGGTATGCGTTTTCGATATCTGTATTTCGTGGGACCGGACGGCCGGCGCCACGGGCGAAACCGGTCACCACCGTCAGAACTAGTCCGCTTCGCGCTTCGCCTGGACCTGTTTTTCGATCTCGCGCCAATTGCCCGGCTTGGGACGCGGCTTGCCGAAGCCACCCTTCGCGGCGCTCTGCAGGATGGCGTCGGCCTCGTCGATCTCCTTGATCATCTCCAGCGCGAACTCACGCTCGGCGGCGTAATACTTGGCCGCCCAGCGCAGCGCCAGCACCGAGTACGCCCACGCGGGTTCGGCCTCGGCTCCCTCGGCGTCCTCGACGGCCTTGCGGTGCCTGGCTTCGGCGTACGCCACATGCTCCTGCAGTAATTCCTTGAGCCGGCTCGGGTTACTGAGGTGCCCGAACGTAACCCGCAGCAGCACACTGTGTTTGAGCACCGGCGGGTCCACCGGCGCGTGAGTGGTCCACTCGGTCACGGCATCCATCCCGGCCGGGGTGATCTTGTACAGCCGGCGAGTGCGGGTGCCCTCGTCGCGTTCGACGCGTGAGGTCACCAGTCCCAGCGACTCCAGCTTCTTCAGCTCGGTGTAGATCTGGCTGTACGACGGGCTCCAGTAATACAGGTCGACACTCCAGTCGATCCACTTCTTGAGGTCATAGCCCGAAACCTCCTCTTCGTAGGACATCATGCCCAGCAGCGCCCAGCTGGTGGCGGCCAACGCCGCGTTGGTCAGCTTTTGGCTGGCAGGGTCCGTTTCGGAGTCCATGTCGCCAGGTTAACAACACCAACCCCTAGATTGGAGGACATGGACCGCTGGCTGGGACGCCCGTGAAGTTCGCCTTCCCCCTTCCGCACCTGCTGCGCCTCAAGGCGATCACGCAGCCCTGGGAGGCGGCCGTCACCGGAGGCGACCAGCGCCGCATGATGCAATGCGCCGACCGATGGGGCTACGACATGATCGCGGTGCCCGAGCATCTGGTCATCCCCACCGAGCATGTCGAGTTGTCCGGGCCGCACTATCTGCACTCGACGACCGCGCAGGCCTTCATCGCCGGTGCCACCGAGCGGGTGGCCATCAATTCCTGCGTCACCATCTTGCCGCTGCAGCACCCCATCGTGCTGGCCAAGGCCTTGGCCACCGCGGACTGGATGAGCGGGGGCCGGATGATGGTGACGTTCGGCGTGGGCTGGCTGGCCCGCGAGTTCGAGCTGCTCTCAGTGCCCTTCGGGGAGCGGGGCCGCATCGCCGACGAATACCTGGCCGCCATCGTCGAGCTGTGGACCAGCGACGCACCCCGATTCGAAGGCCGGTACGTGTCCTTCTCCGACATCGCCTTCGAGCCCAAACCCGTTCAGAAACCGCATCTTCCGATCTGGATCGGCGGCGACGCCGACGCCGCGCTGCGCCGGGCGGCCACGTTCGGGTCCGGTTGGTGGCCGTTCCTCACACCACCGGAGCAGATCGCCGAGAAGCTCGACTACATCAGGTCCCAACCCTCCTACGACGGCCGGGAATTCGAGGTGATGCACGGGCTGGGCACCAACCGGGTCGGCGAGGGACACGTCGCCCGCCGAGCGAGCGACCGGCCGGGCATGAGCGCCGGACACATCGTCGACCGGTTGAACTGGCTCGCCGAGCAGGGCGTGACCGTGACCGCGGTTCCCGTCCCTCCCGTGAGCGGCGTGGACGAATACCTCGACTACGCGCAGTGGGTCATCGAAGACATCAAGCCCCAGGTGTCCTAACGGATCTGCAATCCGCGCCGGCGCACCCAGTACACCGCGGCGATGCTGCCGGCGATCCACACACTCATGGCGATGCCAAGGTGGACGAAGCTTTTGGTGTCGCGCCCGAACACCGGCCAGATCAACGCGGGCGCCTGCTGCCACAACACGCGATGTTCCACGCCGTTCATCGGGTCGGCCACGTAGTACAGCACGTAGGGCAGCGTCAGGGCCAGCACCCAACTTCGGGTGCGGCGCAGATCGCCGCGCTGGCGCCAGCGCCGGATCAGCGGCTCGACACTGACCGGGTGCAGCACCGAGATGAAGTTGCCGACGCCTAACCAGGAGACGATGGGCACCGCGACGGTGGGGATCGTAATGCCCAGTCGCGCCGGCGTTTCCAGCCACAGCGTCAACACCACCGCCGCGGACAGGGTGGGCACGCCGACGATCGCGAGCAGGGCGAGGTTTTTGATCAACAGGATGCGCCAGAACGGCACGCCGGCGGACAACCCCCGCAGGATCCGGTAGTGGTCGGCGCCCAGGAAATTGGTGGTGGTGACGTCGGCGAGCACCCACGACGAGAAGTAGGTGCCCACCAGGATCACCCAATCGGGGTGCCGGCCCACCGGCGTCAGCGGCTGCACCAGCAACCAGCCGGCCGCGAAGACGACGTTGGCCACCACACCCATCAGCCAGGTGCGCGGCCGGGTGAACGACCACCGGATCTCGGCGATGACCGCCGGAATCAACGCCTTCTCGAAGTCCTTGGCGGCGCGCCGGGCCGCCGCGGGGCGCGGGGCCGACGCCCGCACCATGGCACTGAGAGAGGTGCGCAGCGCGGCGCTCACCCGCGGATGCGCCGGTGTCGCTGTGCCGCACGAGACGATCACCTGACGTGGCCCCCTTGCTCTCGGATCGGTCAACGGCTCGTCCGCAATGTACGCAGGGCAGGATAACGGCATGAACCGAAAGCGTGTCATCGTCGCCGGGCTCGGCGACGCCGGCGTCCTCGCGGCGATCCGGCTGTCGCGGCACGCCGACGTCGTCGGCATTTCGGCCAAGCCCGCGCTGGTGAGCGGCCAGGAGCTCGGCGTCCGGCTCTCGCGTCCACACGACTGGGCCCGCGATTACTGGATTCCGTTCGACCGGTTCCGCCGTCTCGACGGCGTCCGCACCGTGCAGGCCACGCTGACCGGCGTCGACCTGGACGCCCAAACCGTCTCCGGCCGAAGCGAAGACGGCGCGGCCGTCACCGAACCGTACGACGCGCTGATCATCTCGACCGGAGTCAGCAACGGCTTTTGGCGCCAGCCGACCCTGCAGTCGGCGGCCGAGATCGGCGCGGGACTGCGCGCCGCGCACGACAGGCTGGCCGCCGCCGGCTCGGTGGCCGTGGTGGGCGGCGGCGCGGCGGCGGTCAGCAGCGCCCTCAACATGGCGACCACGTGGCCGGACAAGCGCATCGACCTGTACTTCCCCGGCGAGTCCGCGCTGGCGGGACACCATCCGCGAATCTGGCATCGGCTGCGCCGCCGCCTCACCGAGCTGGGCGTCGGCCTGCACCCGGGCCACCGCGCGGTGGTGACCGACGGGTTCGCGGGCGAGGAACTGACCAGCGAGCCGGTCCACTTCAGCACCGGGCAGCCCCCGGCCCGAGCCGACGCCGTGCTGTGGGCGATCGGACGGGTGCGGCCCAACACCGGTTGGCTGCCGGCCGAACTGCTCGACGAGCGCGGGTTCGTGCGCGTCACCCCCGAACTGCGGGTGCCCGGCCACCGGGGCGTGTTCGCGGTCGGCGACGTCGCGGCGACGGATCCGCTGCGCAGCTCCGCCCGAAACCGGGGCGATGCCCTGGTGGCACGCAACGTCCTCGCCGACTTCGCCGGCCGGCCGTTGCGGCCCTACCGGGCGCCGGCGCGGCGCTGGGGCTCGCTGGTAGGTATCCAGCCCAACGGGCTGGAGGTCTTCCTGCCCACCGGCCAGTCCTTCCGCTTCCCGTCCTGGTCGGTCGAGCGCGTGGTGATGCCCTGGATCGTGCATTGGGGCATGTATCGGGGGGTGCGCCAGAACAACCCGCTGGGGTGAGGCGTCAGGTGCAGTTGAACAGCAGCATGAGCCCGTAATCCATGTGGATCTGTTGATGGCAGTGCAGTAGCGAAAGGCCGGGTTGGTCGGCGACGAAATCGATCTCCATGCTCTGGTAGCCGCCGAGCATGGCGACGTCCTTGCGGACACCGGCCGTCGCTGTCCCGGCGAACCGGGTGATTTCGAACGTGTGCCGGTGCAGGTGCATGGGGTGCAGGTCGTCGCTGGCGTTGCGGAACCGCAGCCGGTGACGCTTGCCGCGCTCGATGTCCAGCACGGGCTTGTTGGTGTCCATCGCGAAGGGCACACCGTTAATCGTCCAGACGTTGAAACCGTTGTCGGCGGCGTTGCGTTTCTCGATCAACATGTCGATGGTGCGATCGGGCGGTGGCAGGTCCGCCCGCTGCGATGCGCCGAACACCCGGTAATCCCACGTGAAGGGCGGGGGCGCCGCCCAGTGCGGATCCCCACCGCGCCCGGCATATTCGACGACCACGCCCATTCCGTGGCCGCGGTCGTCGTCGGACAGATCGCCCAGCACCCAGACGCCCGGATTGGTCATGCCGACCATCGCCGAGATCCGTTCGCCCGCGCCCAGCCACAACACCGGCACGGCGGTCCGCGTCGGTACCGGGTTGCCGTCCAGCGCGACGATGGTGAAAGTGTGGCCGGGCAGGGCCAAACTGCGGGTCTCGGTGGCGCTTCCGTTGAGAACGTGAAGCATGACCCGCTGACCGGTTCGCACCCGGATGGGCTCGCCGTGGCCCAGCATGCGCCCGTTGATCGCGAAGGCCCCGTACCCGACCTCGTTGCCGGGTGACTCGCCGCGCTCCAGCGCGGCGGCCATCGCCGACTCGCCCCTGTCCTTCAGGTCTTGATCCTGCGCACCGGCCAGAAAATCGCTGGGCATGTCGCCACCGCGGCTGAAGGCGGGGTCAAACTCCTTGAGCGTCAGAAAGATTTCCTGATCGTATGCACCGGTGTCGTGCGGGGGCTCGATGTAGACCGGGCCCACCAGGCCGCTGTACTGGCCACGCGACAGATCGGCGCGCGGCACGACGTGGGTGTGATAGAAGCGCAAGCCCGCCGGGCCGGGAACGAAGGAAATCCTGCGCATGCCGTGCGCGGGTATGTCGGGGGTGCCCTCCTCGGCGGCGCCGTCGACGTCGACGCCGACGTGCTGGCCGTGCCAGTGCAGCTGCTCCGGCGAGTCGGTGTCGTTGAAGACGTCGACCCAGGCTCGCCGGCCCTCCTTGAACCGCAACAGCGGACCGGGAAATTGACCGTTGTAGGTCAGGGTCGACACGGTCCGGTCCGGGGCCAACTCGACCTTCCCCGAGCCGATCCGCAGCGTGTAATCGGCTTTGCCGCCGGGTGGACCGCCGGGCGAAGGGTGTGAACATGCGCCACCGGCGCTTCCCGCGGCGGCCGTCAGCGCGACGCCGGCCCATTTGCCGAACTGACGCCGGTTGAGCACCATCGTCAGCGCCCGACCGCACCGACGCCGATGCCGGGCACGAAGAAGTCGATGCGGCGGCTCAATTCGCCTGCCACACGACGAAATTGCGGATAGCCGGCGCCGCCGGCAGACGGATCGGGCAGGCTCCAGTGCGTCGTGGTGGCCAGATCGTGGTCGCGCGCGTATTCGCGCACCTTGTCACACAGCGTGATCACGCAGTCGAAGCGGCGTCGAGACACCGTGGCCAGGGATTGGGGCCGGGTGCCGCTGAGGTCGATGCCGTATTCGTCGCGCATGACCCGGATGGCGTTGACGTGGAGCGCGGGTTTCGGATAACTACCCGCGCTTGCCGTTCGAATGCGCCCCTGGCCGCGTTTCTCGAGGAGTGCAGCGGCCATGGGCGAGCGCGCGCTGTTTCCGGTGCACAAAAACAACACGGTGCGCGGTGCCGCCCTGGGGGCGGCCCCGGGCGCCAACGCCGGATGCAAAGCGGCGGCCGCCTCACGAAATGCCTTGGCGCAGTTTGTCGAATTCAACCAGTAATAGGTGTCGCGCCCATCAAAACTGCTGCGTCGCGCATCGACGAGTCCGGCCGAACGCAACAACCGCAAGTGATACGAGACCAGGTTCTGCGGCTCGCCGACCGCGGCAGCCAATTCCCGCACCCGGTGGTCTCCGGAGGCCAGCTCGGTCAGCAGCGCCCACCGCAGGGGGTGCCCCGCCATCCGCATCAGCGGCGGAACGTCCGCTCGATCGACCGCCGCCATACTTCGGCACGATACATCAAATCAATTTGATAGGTTAGGCGCTACGCGAGGCGACGCAGGCGTGCCCATTTCTCCGACTTCGAGGAGACCCAGTGTCCGGAAGCATCCCGACGAGCACCCCGGCCGGCAACGACGAATTGCGCCGCAGCCTCGGCGTTTTCGACGCGGTGGTGATCGGGCTGGGATCGATGATCGGTGCGGGGATCTTCGCGGCCCTGGGCCCCGCGGCGCGCGCCGCCGGCTCGGGACTGCTGCTGGGCCTGGCGCTGGCGGCGGTAGTGGCCTACTGCAACGCCACGTCGTCGGCGCGGCTGGCGGCGCGCTACCCCGCGTCCGGCGGCACCTATCTCTACGGCCGAAAACGCCTGGGGGACTTCTGGGGATACCTGGCCGGTTGGGGATTCGTCGTCGGCAAGACCGCGTCGTGTGCGGCGATGGCCCTGACCATCGGCCTCTACGCCTGGCCGGCGCGGGCCCACGCGGTAGCCGTCGCGACGGTGGTGGCGCTGACGGCGGTCAATTACGCCGGGGTGCGCAAGTCGGCCTGGCTGACCCGCATCATCGTCGCGGTGGTGCTGGCGGTGCTGGTCGCCGTGATCGTCGCCGCGTTGACTTCCGGCGCGGCACGGCCCGAGCAGCTGCGGCTGAGCGGCGCCACCCTCGGCGGTGTGGTGCAGGCCGCCGGCCTGTTGTTCTTCGCCTTTGCCGGCTATGCGCGCATCGCCACCCTCGGCGAGGAGGTGCGCGACGCGGCGCGCACCATCCCGCGCGCGATACCGCTGGCGCTGACCATCACGCTGGCCGTCTATGCGCTGGTCGCGGTGGCCGCGCTGGGGGTGCTCGGCCCGGACCGGCTGGCGAATTCCGCCGCCCCGCTGGTCGAGACGGCCCGCGCGGCGGGAACGGGCTGGCTGGTTCCCGCCGTCCAGGCGGGAGCGGTGATCGCGGCGCTGGGCTCGCTGCTCGCGCTGATCCTCGGCGTCTCGCGCACCACGTTCGCGATGGCGCGCGACCACCACCTGCCGCACACCCTGGCCGCGGTGCATCCGCGGTTCGGCGTCCCCCACCGCGCGGAATTGTTGATCGGCGTCATCGTGGTGGTCCTGGCCGCCACCGCCGACCTGCGCGACGCCATCGGATTTTCCTCGTTTGCCGTGCTGATCTACTACGCCGTCGCCAACGCCTCGGCCTGCACGCTCGGTGCCGATGAAGGCCGCCCACACCGGGCTATCCCGGTGATCGGGCTGCTCGGCTGCGTCATGCTGGCCGTCGCGATGCCGCGATGGTCGGTGCTCTCCGGTGTGCTGGTGCTGGGCCTCGGTGCCGGCGCCTATCTGATTAGGCGTTTCATCGCCCGGACCACGTTGCGGCGCAACCGAAATCGCAGCTGACGGCGGCGCACGCCGCGCCGGCCGGCCGGACACCGCCGCCGGGCAAATAGCGGCATCGCGATTCCCCGAAGGCCGGACGGGGAAGACTGAGCGGATGGCTGACCCGGAAACCGAAGCGTTCGACAAGCTGGTGGCGCTGCTGAACTATCCGATGTTCGTCGTCACCACGCAGGCCAACGGCACTGAAGCCGGCTGCCTGGTGGGCTTCGCCAGCCAGACCAGCATCAATCCGCCCCGCTTCCTGGTCGGCCTGTCCAAGCGCAACCACACCTTCCGCGTCGCCCGCGACGCCTCCCACCTGGCCGTGCACGTCTTCGACCACGAACACCTCGACGTGGTCGAGCTTTTCGGCAGCCAGACCAGCGACGAGGTCGACAAGTTCGCCCGCTGTTCCTGGCACCGCGGCCCCGAACGGATGCCGATCCTCGACGACGCCGCCGCGTGGTTCGTCGGCGAGATCCTGGAGCGTTTCACGATGGGCGATCACGTCGGGCACCTGCTCGCACCGGTCGGCGGCAGCCCGCCGCGGGAACTGGAAACCTGGGTGTCCTTCGGCGACGTGCGCGAGCTGCAACCCGGCCACGAGGCCTGACACGTGGCCGAGTCGCCCCGGATCAGCGCCGTCCCCAGCATCATCGAGCTCGCGCCCTTCTATGCCGATCCCCCGGACGGGGTGCGCGCCAACATGATCTTCAGCGCCGACGGCGCCGCGGCGTTCGTCGGGCGCGCCGGTCCGCTGTCGTGCCCCACCGATCAGCGGCTCCTGCGAATCCTGCGCGGCCTCGCCGACGTCGTGCTGGTCGGTGCCGGCACCGCCCGCGCCGAAAACTACGGCCCGGTGACGCTCGGCGATGCGGCGCGGGAGCGGCGGCAGCACGAGGGGCGGGCCGAACCGCCGCCGATCGCCGTGGTGAGCCGCAGCGGTGAGCTACCGGCCCGGTTGCTCAGCGATCCGGACCAGCCGCCGATCCTGGTGACCTGCGCGAGCACCGCGGCGCGGTTCGACCCCGACGACGACCGCCAACACCTCCTGGTCGCGGGCGAAGACTCCGTCGACGTCTCCCGCGCGGTCGCGACCCTGCGGGAGCTCGGCATGCACCGCATCCTGTGCGAGGGCGGACCGACGCTGCTCGACGAGCTGGTGGAGGCCGACGCCGTCACCGAGATCTGTGTGACGCTGGCCCCCAAGCTGGCGGCGAGCCAACCGGTAGGCCACCGGCTGCACCCGGCGCGGCTATCCGCACCGGTCACCATGAGCCTCGAGCACGCGCTGGTCTGCGACGGCTATCTGTATTTGAAATATCGCCGCTGAGCCCGGCCGCAATCGGCGGAATGCGGGCGCGCGCAACGCGCTCGGCATGCAGCCGACCGCACCTCTTCCTATGATGAAAATGCCCGGTATGAACGTTGCGCGAATCACTTCGCGCGACCTTCCTTCAATTGATCGCCGTTCCACTTTCCCGATGCACACAGAAAAGGATCACCGGCCCGGTGAGCAGTTCAGACGATGACCGTGACTACCGCAACCTGGCGGTGAACCGGCTGCGCCCCAGCGAGATTCACTGGGCCCTGAACCACGATGCCGTGCACGGGATCGCCTACGCGTTCAAGAATCCGGTCGCGGTCGCCGAATCCCTCGAGGATCCCGACGACGACCGGAAGACCTACCTGGTTCGGGTCAAGCGCGACGACCTGGCCAACGCGCTGGAAAAGATCAACGAATGGATCTTCGACAATCCCGGCCCCGCCGGCATGCAGGCGTACGGTTTCGTCCGGGCGCTGGCCCGAGAAGGGCTCACCGAGCGCGCCACCGGCGATGACGACATCCGTTAATCGCGCCCCGTCGAATTAGCTGGCTTTCGCTATTCGCCGTGCCCCGCGGCCGCGAAAACCTTAGCCTTATGCCTGCATGCCCGGTATGCGCGGGTGAGGAGTCTTCGATGGGTGAGGCGACCGCGGATTCGCGGGAGGGTACGCAGTTCGGGCCGTATCGGCTGCTGCGCCTGGTCGGCCGTGGCGGCATGGGCGACGTCTACGAGGCCGAGGACACGGTCCGCGAGCGCACCGTGGCCCTCAAACTGATGTCGCGGACCCTGTCCAACGATCCGGTCTTCCGCTCCCGGATGCAGCGCGAGGCCCGCACCGCCGGGCGGCTGCACGAACCGCACGTCGTGCCCATCCACGACTTCGGCGAAATCGACGGGCAGCTCTACGTGGACATGCGGCTGATCGACGGCAAGGACCTGGCCAGCATGCTGAAGCGGTACGGGCCGATATCGCCGCCGCGCGCGATAGCGATTGTGCGCCAGATCGGTTCGGCGCTCGACGCCGCGCACGCGGCCGGGATCCTGCACCGAGACGTGAAGCCGGAAAACATCCTGGTGAGCGCCGACGACTTCGCCTATCTCGTCGATTTCGGCATCGCCAGCGCCACGTCGGACGAAAAGCTGACGCAGTTCGGCACCACTGTGGGCACCGCCAAATACATGGCCCCGGAGCGGTTCGGTGATTCCGCAATCACCCACAAGGCCGACATCTACGCGCTGGCCTGCGTGCTCTACGAGTGCCTGACCGGCTCCCCGCCCTACACCGGTGACCAGCTCAGCGTGATGGGCGCCCACGTCCACCAACCGATCCCGCGCCCGAGCGCGGCGCGCCCCAGCATCCCGGCCGCCTTCGACGGCGTGATCGCCCGCGGCATGGCCAAGGACCCCGCGGACCGCTACCTCACCTGCGGTGACCTGGCGGCGGCCGCCTACGGCGCCCTGGCCGCGCCGGATCAGGATCGGGCCACCGACATCCTGGAGCGCACCCAAATGGCAACGCCGCCGGCCGCATTCGCCGGCCAGCCGGCCGGCGGGTTTGCGCCCGGCCCGCCCGCCGCGGCACCGCCCGCCCCGCCGCTCGGCTCCTGGCCCACGCCGTCGGGCGCCGTCCAACCACCGCCGTGGGGCGGCCCCCCGGTCTGGACCAACGCCGGCGCGGCGACCCCGCCCTGGGGCCAGCCGCCGCGGGCCGGCCGCAAGCCCTGGCTGTGGGTCGGTGTCGCCGCCACGCTCACGGTGGTGCTGATCGGGGTGATCCTCGGCGTCGTGCGCCCGTGGGAACCGAAGTCCGGGCCGGCCCCGGCGACGCCGCCCCCGCCGCCGCCCGACGCCGTCGCGCTGCGGGTCCTCGATGACGGTGTGTTCGTCGGGAGTTCGGCGGCCCAGACCACGATCGACATCTTCAACGAGCCGATCTGCCCGCCGTGCGGCAGCTTCATCAGGTCGAACGCCGCCGACATCGACGCCGCGGTGAACAACAAGAAGCTGGCCGTGCGTTATCACCTGCTCAACTTCCTCGACGACAAGTCGCACAGCCAGGACTACTCGACCCGCGCGGTGGCGGCCAGCTACTGCGTCGCCGCGCAGAACGACCCCAAGCTCTACGCCGACTTCTATTCGGGCTTGTTCGCCAGCAACTTTCAGCCGCAGGAGGGCGCCGCCGAGGACCGCACCGACGGCGAGCTCGCACAATTGGCCAAGACGGTCGGCGCTAGCGCCGGGGTCATCGCCTGCATCAAGTCCGGCGACGACATCGGCACGGCCAAGGCCAAAGCGGCCAACGGCTACTCGACGCTGTCGAGCGACAACGCCAACTCCACGCCGTTCGTGTGGGACGGCACCACGGCGGTGAACTACCAGAATCCCACCTGGCTGACGAAACTCACCGGATAGCAAGCGGCCCCGGGGATGTTGTGAGCGACGCGCAGGGGTCGAAGGCGGGAACGACGTTCGGGCCCTACCGCCTCAAGCGGCTGCTCGGCCGCGGCGGAATGGGCGAGGTGTACGAGGCCGAGCACACCGTCAAGCAGTGGACCGTGGCGGTGAAGCTGATGTCCCACACGTTCAGCCAGGATCCGGTGTTCCGCAAGCGAATGGAGCGCGAGGCCCGCATCACCGGCCAGCTGCTGGAGCCGCATGTGGTGCCCATCCACGACTACGGCGAAATCGACGGCCAGCTGTTCCTGGAGATGCGCCTCATCGAGGGTGTCGACCTGGACACCTTGCTCGAACAGCAGGGACCGCTGCCCGCGCCCCGGGCGGTCGCCATCATCCACCAGGTCGCGTCGGCGCTCGACGCCGCCCACGCCGCGGGGGTGACGCATCGCGACGTCAAACCGCAAAACATCCTGATCACCGGCGACGACTTCGCCTATCTGGTCGACTTCGGGATCGCCAGCGCCGAGACCGACGAGAAACTCACCCAGCTGGGCACCGCGGTCGGAACGTTGAAATACATGGCGCCCGAACGCTTTTCGAGTGACGAGGTGACTTCCCGCGCCGACGTCTACGCGCTGGCCTGCGTGCTGTACGAATGCCTGACGGGGGCGCCGCCGTATGGCGCCGACAGCTCCGGCGCGCTGGTGACCGCGCACATGATGCAGCCCATCCCCAAACCCAGCGCGCACGCGGCCGGCGTCAGCCCGGCATTCGACGCGGTGATCGCGGGCGGAATGGCCAAGGACCCCGCCGAGCGCTACCCCACCGCCGGCGCGCTGGCCGAGGCCGCGCACAAGGCGCTGAGCAGCCCCGAGCGCGAGCGGGCCGAGACGATCCTGCAGCGCGGCGACGCCGCTGGCCCGATCAGCCCGATCAGCCCGCCCGGCCCGCCGCGGCGCAGGCGCACCCGGTGGCCGGTGGTCGCCGCCGCCGCCGTCATCGCCGTCGCGATCGGTGCCGCCGGCGTCTGGCTGCTGCTCAAGCCGACCAGCCAGCCCCAGCACCTTGCCACGTCGGGCAAGACCGCGCCGCCGTCCGCCGCGGCGCCCGGCGGCGATCAGGCGCGGCTGATCAGCCTGCTTCCACCCGGGTACCTGCCCGGCGCCTGCACGCCGGCCACTCCGGAGACGGGCAGCATCTGGGTGACTGCGGTGGCCATGGTGACCTGCGGCCAGAACACCCAGCCCGGCGGACCGGCCCGCGCCACCTACGGGCTGTTCGCCACGCCCGACCGGCTGAAGCGGGCCTTCGCCGACGACATCGGCAATATCAGCCTGGTGAACTGCCCCGGCGAGGGACGCTCACCCGTCAGCTGGCACTACGACGAGACACCCAACGACATGGCCGGCCTGATCGCGTGCGGCACCTACAACAACCGCCCCAACGTGATCTGGTCCAACGACGCCAGGCTCATGCTCAGCGACGTCAGCGGGGATCCGGCCACCGTCGAGGACCTGCACACGTGGTGGGACGCGTACGGCTGATCCGTCGCGACTCAGTCCGCTGCCGGCTCCGAATCTTCCCTGTGCTCAGCATCTTCGGCGTCTTCCACGGTCAACGGCAGCGCCAGCTCTTCGAGCGGGCGCCGCTCGGCGGCGATGCCGAGCCACAGTTCGACCAGGCCCGCGGCCGCCATCACGGCCGCCCCGATGAGGAACGACCAGACGACCTCGGTGCGCATGCCCGAGTTGATCAGCTGACCGAACAGCAACGGCCCGGTGATACCACCGATCGCCGTGCCCATCGCGTAGAAGAATGCGATCGCCAGCGCCCTGGTCTCCATCGGGAAGATCTCGCTGACCGTCAGGTACGCCGCGCTGGCGCCGGCCGAGGCCAGGAAGAACGCGACGATCAGCACGCCGATGAAGGCCCAGACGCCGCCGGCCCGGGTGAGAAACACGATCGCCAGCGCCACCACCGCGACCGCGGAACCGAGGTAGGTCAGCGTGATCATCGGTTTACGGCCGACCGTGTCGAACAGGTGCCCGAGTACCAGCGGGCCGGCGAAATTGCTCAGGGCCCACAGCACGAAGAACACCGGCACCATGCCCGACGGCACCGCGTAGAACTGGCTGAGCAGCGTGCCGAGGTTGAACGTGACGCCGTTGTAGAGGAACGCCTGCCCGATGAACAGCGCCAGCCCGAGGATCGCGCGCCGCGGATAGAGCTTGAACGCGACCGCGGCGATCTCGCGGAACGAGATCGCGGTGCGCTGGCGGATCCGCAACGCCTTGCCTTGCGGTTCCGGCAGCGGCTGGCCGGTCTCGCGCTGAACCGCCTCCTCGATCTCGCCGACGATCTGTTCGGCTTCGTCGTCGCGGCCGTGGATGAACAACCACCGCGGGCTCTCCGGCACGTTGCGCCGCACCAGCAGCACGAAAATGCCGAGGATGGCGCCGATTCCGAAGGCGAGCCGCCAGCCGATGTTGGGCGGGAAGTTCGAGGTGTTCAGCAGGATCAGCGCGCCGCCCGCGCCGGCGGCCGAACCCAGCCAATAGGTTCCGTTGATCACCAGGTCGACGCGGCCGCGCACCCGCGCCGGGATCAGCTCGTCGATGGCCGAATTGATGGCGGCGTATTCGCCCCCGATGCCCGAGCCGGTGAAGAAGCGGGTCAGGAAGAAGTACCACGGGGCGAACGCGAAGGCGGTCGCCACGGTGGCCACCAAATAGATCGCCAGGGTGAGGATGAACAGGTTTCGCCGGCCGAAGCGGTCGGTCAGGTGGCCGAAGAACAGCGCCCCCGAACAGGCGCCGGCGATGTAGATCGCGGCCGCCATGCCGATCTGGGCGGGATCGAGCGCGATGCCGCTGTTGTGCTCCATGAGCCGGGCCGAGACGTTGCCCACCATGGTGACCTCGAGCCCGTCGAGCACCCACACCCCGCCCAGGCCGACGACCACGCGCCAGTGAAACCGCGACCACGGCAGCCGGTCCAGCCGCGCCGGCACATGGGTCGAGATGGTCTTGGTTTGCGCGCTCGCACTCATGCGGTCTCCGTTCGGCGTTTGAAAAGAGATCTACCCATTCAGCGGGCGTCAGCCGCGATCGGAGCGGGACTCCTCGGGAGTCCAGGCCTGCGGCTGGCCGGGGTGGCCGGGAAACAGGAAGTCGATGAAGGCCGCGGCGGTGGGCTGGGGTTCGTGGTTGGCCAAGCCTGGGCGCTCGTTGGCTTCGATGAACGCGTACTCGGCGCCGGTGACGTCGGGCACCAACAGGTCGATGCCGGTCACCGGGATGCCGATCGCCTCGGCCGCCGTCACCGCGACGCGGCACAATTCGCTGTTCACGTGCGCGGTGACGTCGTGGATGGTGCCGCCCTGATGCAGGTTGGCGGTGCGGCGCACCCGCAGCCGGGTCCCCTGGGGCAGCACGTCGTCCAGCTTCCACCCGGCCTCGGCGACGGTCGACTCGGTGAGGTCGTCGAGCGGGATGCGGGACTCGCCGCCGGTGGCCGCCGAGCGCCGCCGGCTCTCGGCCGCGATCAGGTCCCGCACGCTGTGCTCCCCGGTGCCGATGATCTCGGGAGGCATCCGCAGCGCGGCGGCCACCACGCGGCCGTCGATCACCACCAGCCGAAGGTCGTCGCCCGTGATCCGCTGTTCGATCAGCACGTCCGGGTACTGCTGGCGGGCCCGCGCCAGTGCGGCGGACAGGTCGTCGGGGCCGTTGTCCGGCACCACCCCAACGGTGATGCCTTTGCCCTGCTCGCCCCGTGTCGGTTTGACGACGACCTCGCCGACCTCCTTGACGAAGGCGAAGTCGCTCTCGTCGAAGGTGGCCAGCCGCGCCCGCGGCACGGTGATGCCGGCCTCGGAGACCAGGCGCCGCGTCAGCCGCTTGTCGTCACACCGGCACATCGCCACCGCCGAGGTGTACTCGGACAGCGACTCACGGGTGATGACGCTGCGGCCGCCGTGGGTCAGGCGCATCTCGCCGGTCTCGGCGTCGAGCACCTCGACCCAGATCCCCCGCCGCAGCGCCTCGTCGGCGATGATCCGGGCATAGGGGTTGAGGTCGTCGACCGTCTCGGGCGGCGGGCTGAACAGCGGCTCGTTGATCGCGTTCTTGCGCTTGATCGCCAGCACCGGGACGCGGCGGAAACCCAGCTTCTCGTAGAGGCCGATGGCGGCCGCGTTGTCGTGTGCCACCGACAGATCCATGTAGGCGCGGCCCGCACTGCGGAAGTGCTCGGCCAGCGCCTTGGTCAGCGCGCCGCCGACGCCGGGCAGCCCGGCGGCCGGATCGACCGCCAGGGTCCACAGGCTCGACCCTTCCTCGGGGTCGTTGAACAGCAACTCGTGATCGACCCCGGTGACCGTGCCGACCACCGCGCCGTCCTCGTCGCGCACCGCGAGCAGATACTTCACCGCAGGCACGTTCTGGTGGTTGTCCCAGATCACGTCGACGCCGGCCGGGACCATGCCGCAGCGCACGTAGACGCGGTTCATGGCGTCGGCGTCGATCGGGTCGTTGAGCGTGCGCACCGTCAAGCCCGGCGGGGCCGGGCCGAAGTTCTTCGTCGCAGGCGTGAAACGCAGCCGGTAGGTGTGGCTGGGGTCGATGAAGAGCTCGGTGGGCGCCTCGGCGACCACCACGTGAGATTCGCGGGCGTAGATGCAGATGTCGCGCCGGCCGGGCCCCTCGCGGCGCAGGGCCTCGACCAGCTGCTGGGAATTGGCGAAGGTCTGCCCGAAAATCAGTCGGCCCCAACCCAATTCGAGCTCGACGTCTTTGGCCATCGCATCGACCAGCTCGGGCGGGGATGCGTCGTGCAGACCGAGCGTGATCGCCTCGGTGTGGTCGCCGGACGGATCGGCCATGGTCATGCAACCGGGCCGGTGACACCGTGGCGCTGCAGCCAGAGCTCGAGCAGCGCGATCTGCCAGAGCTCGTTGCCGCGCAGCGGGGTCAGCTTGCCGTTGGGGTTGGCCAGCAGCGCGTCGACCGCGTCGGTGTTGAACAGGCCGCGCTCCTTGGCGGTGGGCGCGTACAGAGCGTCGCGGACCATGTCGAGGTACGGGCCTTCGAGGTGGGTCAGCGCCGGGACCGGGAAGTAGCCCTTGGGGCGGTCGATTACCTCCGCCGGAATCACCCGTCGCGCAGCCTGTTTCAGGACGCCCTTGCCTTCGTGCGCGATCTTGAGCTCCGGCGGGCAGGTCGCGGCCAGCTCGACCAGCTCGTGGTCGAGGAACGGAACCCGGCCCTCCAGCCCCCACGCCATCGTCATGTTGTCCACCCGCTTCACCGGATCGTCGATCAACATCACCGTCGTGTCGAGCCGCAGCGCGCGGTCGATCCCGGTTTCGGCGCCGGCTTGCGCGAAGTGCTCGGTGACGAACCGCAGGCTGGGGTCACCGGCCGCGACGATGCCCGATCCGACCAGCGCCTGCACCCCGGCCGCGTCGCGGTCGAAGAAGGCGCCCCGGTACTGGGCGACGGCGCCGTCCAGGGTGGCGGCGGCCGGATCGCCCATCGGCGGATACCAGTGGTAGCCGGCGAACACTTCGTCGGCGCCCTGGCCGGACTGCACGACCTTGACGTGCCGCGCCACTTCCTGGCTGAGCAGATAGAAGGCGACGCAGTCGTGGCTGACCATCGGCTCGCTCATCGCGCCGATGGCCCCGTCCAGGGCGGGCAGCATCCGGTCGGTCTCGATGCGGATCTGGTGGTGGTCGGTCTCGAAGCGCTGGGCCACGATGTCGGAGTACTGGAATTCGTCGCCCTTGACGCCGCCGGCGGACTCGAAGCCGATGGAGAACGTCGACAACCCGTGCTGGCCGGCCTCGGCGAGCAAACCCACGATCAGGCTGGAGTCCACGCCGCCGGACAACAGGCAACCGACCGGCACGTCCGCGACCAGGCGGCGCTTGACCGCCAACCGCAGCGTGGACAGCACCGCGTCTTCCCAGTCGCGCTCCGACCAATCCGCGCGGTCGGAGTGCCGGGTGAAGTCGGGGGCCCAGTAGGTGGTAACGGTGCGCCGGCCGTCGGGCTCGATGGCGACCAGCGAGGCGGGCGGCACCTTGCGGACGCCGCGCAGGATGGTGTTCGGCGCGGGCACCACCGAGTGGAAGCTCATGTAGTGGTGCAGGGCGACGGGGTCGATGCG
>NZ_LZLU01000082.1:0-7792 GCF_001673415.1 Mycobacterium sp. 1165196.3
AGGCCAAGAGCTACTACTACAACGGCACGACCACGACCTACCCGACGCCCGATCAGGGCAAGCCGATCGATGGCGGCGGCGTGCCCTGCGTCAACTAGCCATCACGCTGCGCGGTGATCGCAAGCGCGGCGGAGCCGGGCGCGGCGGGTCGCCGCCATCAGGCTGCGCGGCGATCGCAAGCGCGGCGCAGCCGGGCGCGGCGGGTCGCCGCCATCAGGCTGCGCGGCGATCGCAAGCGCGGCGCAGCCGGGCGCGGCGGGTCGCCGCCATCAGGCATGCGTGCCGCCATCGATGCGGATCTCGGTGCCGGTGATGAACGCGCCGTCGTCGGACACCAGCATGGCGATCACCCCGGCGACGGCCGTGGGCTCGGCCATCCCGGTGCCGCTGGATTCGACGGAGGTGGGCAGCACCGGCATCAGCCTCGAAAACAGCGACCAGTCAGCGTCTTTGGGGATATATCCGCCGGTGGCGTCGGTGATTCCGGACTTGATGCTGCCCGGCGCCACGCATACCGCGCGCAGGCCGTCGCGCGCGTATTCCAGCGCCAGCGAGTGGGTGAAGGCCTGGATGCCGCCCTTGCTCGCGGCGTAGGCGGCCATGTAGGGGTGGGCGAACGAGGCCGACGTGGAGCTGAAGTTGACGACCGCGCTGCGGGAGTTGGCCAGCAGGGACGGCAGCGCTTCGCGGACCACCAGGAAGGTCCCGGTCAGGTTCACGCCGACGATCCGATTCCACAGCTCGAGGCTGGTTTCGTGGGTGTGCGCGGCCCGCAGGATGCCCGCGGCGTTGACGAGCGAGTCGAGGCCACCCAGCTGCTCGACGGCCACGCGCACCCCGTCGGTCACGGACTCCTCGCTGCCCACGTCCATCGGCAGGGTCATCAGCCGGTCGGCGGTGCCGGCCTCGTCGGCCCGCGCCCGGGTGTTGTCCAGGCCGTCGGCGGCGACGTCGGAGGCCGCGACGGCGGCGCCCTCGTCCAGCAAGCGCAGCGCGGTGGCCTGCCCGATGCCCGACGCGGCGCCGGTCACCAGGATCCTCTTGCCCTCAAGCCTTTTCATGCGATCCTCCCGGCTCAGACCACTCCGCGCAGCGCGTCCTGGCCGAACATCTGCACCATCATCGAGGAGTAGTCGGGGCCGCGGCGCAAGATGTGGCCGCCGTCGACGTTGATGCACTGGCCGGTGATCCAGGCGGCCGCGTCGCTGAGCAGGAACATCGCCAGGTTGGCGACGTCTTCGACCTCGCCCACCCGCGGCAGCGGCGTGCACAGCGCGTAGTCCGCGCTGATCTCCGGCGACTGAATCACGCTTGCGTCAACAAGATCGGTGCGGATCAGGCCGGGGCGGATGCTGTTGACCCGCACCCACGACTCTCCGAGTTCGTCGGCGGCCAGCATCATCATGTGGTCGATGGCCGACTTGGTCACCCCGTAGGGCCCGAACCAGCGGTGGGTGTTGCTGGCCGCGATCGAGGAGATCCCGATGAACGAGCCGCCGCCACCGCGCACCAATTCGCGCCCGACGTGCTTGAGCACGTACATGGTGCCGTTGACGTTGAGGTCGACGGTGTTTCGCCACGCCTCGGAGTCGGTGTGGGTGATCGGCCCGACGGTCAGCGAGCCACCGGCGCAGTGCACCGCCCCGTGCAGCCGACCGTGCCACGCCGTGGCGGCGTCGACCGCGCGGGCCACCTCGTCCTCGTTGGTGACGTCGGTGGGCTCGTAGCGGATGGCGCCGCCGTCGGCGGCCAGCGGCTCGATTTCCTCGACGGCGCCCGCCAGCCGGTCCGGGTTGCGGCCGACGATCATCACGGAGGCCCCGGCCGAAACCAGGCCTGCGGCCACGCCCTTGCCGATTCCGCTGCCGCCGCCGGTGATCAGATACGTCCGGTCTTGGAAAGATAGCTGCACGCGAGGCCCTCTCGAACTGGAACAGGTTCTAGCTATAGAAGCATGTCCCCTCGGGGTGAATATCGCTACCCCCGGTCTCGTTACGGCTCGGCGGCGCGACGCTACGGCGTATCGCGGCGGGCCACCTTCGTCGGCTTGGCGTCACGCCAATCCTCGACGTGCGGCGGTTGACCAACCGGCCACCGGTTCTCGTTGAACGCCGCCCAGTGGGCATGCCCCAACAGGTGCACGTGGAACGCGTGCCGCAGCGCCTCGGTGTAGCCCATCGCGTCGGAGGCGGCATTGACCGAATCCTTGATGAGCAACGACGCCATCGTGGGCCGCTCGGCGATGCGTCGCGCGAAAGCCAGTGTCTTCTCCTCTAATTCGTCGACCGGGAAGACCTTCGAGACCATGCCCAGCCGGTGCGCCTCGTCCGCGTCGATCGAATCACCGGTCAGCAGCAGCTCTTTGGCCTTGCGCGGGCCGAACTCCCAAGGGTGGGCGTAATATTCGACACCAGGCATACCCAGCCGGACAGCGACGACGTCGCTGAACTTCGCGTTGTCGGCCGCGACGATCAGATCGCACGCCCAGATCAGCATCAAACCGGCCGAGATCGCGTTGCCCTGAACCTGGGCGATGGTGATCTTTCGCAGATCCCGCCAGCGGCAAGTGTTTTCGAAGAAATAGTGCCACTCCTGGTGGTACAGCTTCTCCATGATCGGCTCGAGGGTGGCCCCGCGCGAGCGGAAGCTCGGGTGCTGCCCCGGCCCCGGCGCGCGCTCGGCCAGTGCCTGCTCGGAACCCAGGTCGTGGCCGGCGGAGAAGTTCCTGCCCCGGGCCGCCAGGATCACCACGCGAACCGTGTCGTCGGCCTCGGCGCGGCCGAACGCCTCGTCGAGCTGGACCAGCAGGCCGCGACTCTGCGCGTTGTGGGCATCGGGCCGGTTCAGCCAGATCCGGGCGATGCGGCCCTCATCGAGGGTTTCGTAGGCCACCAGCTCCGGGACGTTGGCGTCGGCCGCCCCGGCGTCGGCTTGCTCGGAGACTGTCATTGAGCCCACCTCGTTCGTCGTTGAATTGGCCTTGTTTACAGATTACGGCCAGTGTGTAACCGGGCCCGCGCTGGGGTGATGGGGTGGCGGGCGCCGCAGAGCATGGTTCTCATCGGGCGCTCTCGGGCCGCCGCGCCAGCGGCAGCAGCCGGTGGTCGCGGGTGAACACCAGCCGCACGATGCCCATCCCGACGACCACCGTGGTGGCCGCGACCGAGCCCAGGATCAAGAACATCACCACGGCCTGCACCAGCACCGCCTGCAACGGCGGCACCCCGGCCAGAATGAGGCCGGTCATGGCGCCCGGCAGGAACACCAGGCCGGTGGCTTTGGTGGTCTCGATCTGCGGAGATATCGCCGAGCGCAAGGCGATTCGCAGGTACGGCGACGCGGCCTGCCCGCAGGGCTGGCCCAGCGCCAGGCGGGCCTCGACCTCGTCGCGTTTGTCGCGCAACTCGTCGACGAGCCGCCGCGCCACCAGCACCATGGCGGTCATCGAGTTGCCGATCATCATCCCGGCGACCGGGACCAGGGTCCGCCCCTGCAACGGGAACACCCGCAGGCCGAAGATCACCCCCAGCGTCACCACCGCCGCGCCGGCGAACGCGGCCACGGCCAGCGGCGCGAACCGCGGCACCTCCGGCGCCCTACGGCGCGCGACATCCCCGGCGTACGCCACCATCCCGGCGACCCACGCCCACGACCACCACAGCGACCTGCCCGGCTCGAACAGCAGCGTGAGCGCACCGCCCACGAGCAGCAACTGCACCAGCGCGCGCACCGCGGCCCACAGCAGTTGCCGCTCCAGCCCCAACCGCCGCCACAGCGAGATCCCGGCCGCGAACGCCACCAGGATCAGCGACGTCGCCAGGCCCAGCCAGCCGACTTGGCCGTTCATCACGCCACCGAGCCGTCGCCCGGGCGGGAGGCGACCGGGCCCAGCCCCTGGCTGCGGCCGGACTCCAGGCGCAGGACCCGGTCGGCGGCCCTGGCCACCTGCGCCGCGTTGTGGGTGACCCACAGGGCCGGGGTGCCGTCGGCGGCCAACTCACGCACCGCGCGCTCGATGACCTCGGCCGCCTCCGTGTCGACGGCGGAGGTGGGTTCGTCCAGCAGCAGCACCTGCGGTCCGGCCACCAAGGTGCGGGCCAGACACACGCGTTGCGCCTCCCCACCCGAGAGCCCGGCCACGTCGCGGTCCAGCCACGATCCGCTCAACGCGACCCGGGCCAGCGTCTCGCGCATCCGCGCATCGGGCGCGTCCGGATCGGCCGCGCGCAGGTTGTCGGCGACGGTGCCGGGAAACGGCGTCGGACGCTGGAAGCACATGCCCACCCGGCGCCGCAGCCACAGCGGGTCGAGCGCGGCGATGTCCGAGCCGTAGAACGACACCCGCCCGCTCGTCGGCAGCTCCAGCCGGTTGCACAACCGCAGCAGCGTCGATTTGCCCGAGCCGGACGGGCCGAACACGGCCGTCACGCCGTGCGCCGGGATGGCGGCGGTCAGCCCGTTCAGGGCGCGCACGCCCTGGCGTTCGACGACGACGTCGAGGAACTCGAACATCACGTCGTTATCGGCGTCCTGATCGACCACCCGCTTATCCTGCATCACCGCGGCCGCCGTCCATCGCGTCTTCGCGAGCGGCGCGGCGAACACCTGCGAACCGGCCGTAAACGCCGTCAGAGCCCGTTAGCTGGTGAGACGGGCTGCGACCGGTCAGCGGCGTCGCCTACAGTTAAGTCATGCCTACTAAATCTGATCCTGGCGAAATCGGCGACGTGGAACCTGTGGCCGACAGCACCGCCAGCCAGGCCAGGCGGGTCGTCGCGGCGTACGCCACCGACGCCGACGAGTGCCGGGTGTTCCTGTCCATGCTGGGTATTGGGCCTTCGAAACTCGACGCATAAATGTCTCCCGGGGGTGGGCGAAGCGCAACGGCGGCCAAGTACGGCAACTCCGACTTCGTCGTAGTCGCCAACCGGTTGCCGGTGGACCAGGAGCGGCTTCCCGACGGCACCACGGCGTGGAAACGCAGCCCCGGAGGATTGGTCACCGCGCTCGAGCCGCTGCTGCGCCGCCGGCGTGGGGCGTGGGTCGGCTGGGCCGGGATCGTCGACGAGGACACCGACCACGATGACGAACCGATCATCCAGGAAGATCTGGAGCTCCGGCCGGTCAGGCTGAGCGCGGCCGACGTCGCCGAATATTACGAGGGTTTCTCGAACGCCACGCTGTGGCCGCTGTATCACGACGTCATCGTCAAACCGATGTACCACCGCGAATGGTGGGAGCGCTACGTCGACGTCAATCGCCGCTTCGCCGAAGCCACCTCCCGTGCCGCGGCAAAAGGCGCGACGGTCTGGGTGCAGGACTACCAGCTGCAGCTGGTGCCGAAGATGCTGCGCGAACTGCGGCCCGACCTGATCATCGGTTTCTTCCTGCACATCCCCTTCCCGCCGGTCGAGCTGTTCATGCAGATGCCGTGGCGGACCGAGATCGTCGAGGGCCTGCTCGGCGCCGACCTGGTCGGGTTCCATCTGGCCGGCGGCGCGCAGAACTTCCTGTTCTTGGCCCGGCGGCTGATCGGGGCCAACACCTCGCGCGGGGCGGTGGGGGTGCGGTCGCGCTACGGCGAGGTGGAACTGGACTCCCGCGTCGTTCGAGTGGGCGCCTTCCCCATCTCCATCGACTCCACCGCGCTGGACCAGGCGGCCCGCCACCGCGACATCAAGCGCCGCGCCCGGGAGCTCCGGGCCGAGCTGGGCAACCCGCGCAAGGTGCTGCTGGGCGTCGACCGGCTCGACTACACCAAGGGCATCGACGTTCGCCTGAAAGCCTTTTCGGAGCTGCTCGCGGAGGGCCGCGCCAAGCGCGACGACACCGTGCTGGTCCAGCTGGCGACACCGAGCCGCGAACGGGTGGACAGCTACCAGCAGTTGCGCAACGACATCGAGCGCCAGGTCGGCCACATCAACGGCGAGTACGGCGAAGTCGGGCACCCCGTGGTGCACTACCTGCACCGGCCGGTCCCGCGCGACGAACTCATCGCGTTCTTCGTGGCCGCCGACGTCATGCTGGTCACCCCGCTGCGCGACGGGATGAACCTGGTCGCCAAGGAGTATGTCGCCTGCCGCAGCGATCTCGGCGGCGCGCTCGTGCTCTCCGAATTCACCGGTGCCGCCGCCGAATTGCGCCAGGCGTATCTGGTCAATCCGCACGACCTCGAGGGCGTGAAGGATTCGATCGAGGCCGCGCTCCACCAATCCGACGAAGAGGGACGCCGCCGGATGCGGTCACTGCGCCGCCAGGTGCTGGCTCATGACGTCGACCGGTGGGCGCGGTCGTTCCTCGATGCGCTCGCCGAATCCCGGCCCGGCGGCGCCGATTAGGGCGCATCCGCAAGACCCCATGGTGTTGCCGCCCGAACGCTGTGATACTCAGGTGCGAGGGTCGCACGCGAAGGAGGGGCATCACATGAAGCTCCGTCACGGAATGGCGGCCGGTGCCGGTATCTTCACGGCGGTCGCGGTGGGAATCGCGCTGCAGTCCGGTGAACCGGCCAAGGCGCTCGGACCACCGGCGGACGGCAACTATTCGTTCAACGAGGCTGGCGTGTCCGGGGTTACATGGACTGTCACGGCGATATGCGATCAGCCGTCCGGCACCCGCAACATGAACGACTACTCCGATCCGATCGTGTTCGCGATGCAGTGCGCGCTCAACGTCGTGAGCTTTACCGATGAGAAGATCAGCGCGGCGGACAAGCTGCAGAACTTCAGCGGCCGCGCCCGAATGTCGAGCATGCTGTGGACTTTCCAAGTCACCAAGGACAACGGCGTGTCCTGCCCCGGCGGCGGCACCGCGCCGTCCACCGAAACCTTCGCGTTCAGCGACGAAACGATGAGCGGCACCCACACCACCATGCACGGACCCGTGTGCGGCATGGAGCCGGAGATGAAGAAGCAACCGTTCTCGCTGTCGCTGATCGGACCGCCGCCCAGCCCGGTGCAGCGTTACCCGTTGTACTGCAACGGCATTGCGATGTGCTACTGACGTTGACCGGTTGCCAGCAGGGCTAGATCGGCGTGATGTAGGCGATCAGCCACTGCTTGCCGACCTTTTTGAAGTCCACCCGCAGCCGGCTGCCGTCATACAGCGGCTGGCGTGACTTGTCGGTCACGGTGCGGTTCATGAAGACCATCACCGATGCCGATTCCCGTTTGGCCGACATCACCCCCACGCCAACGACATTGGCCTGCACCACCACTTCGCGCTTCTTGGCCTCGGGGATGATCTGGTTGTTGGCGCTCTTCTGGAACTCCGCGCGATAGTCCGGGGTCAGCAGCGGATACGCCGCCGACAGGCTCCGTTCGACCGTCTGGTAGTCGTAGGCGAAGACCTCCGGAATCTCCTTGGCCGCCAGGCCGGGCAACACCGCCCGCGCCGCCTGCTCGCCGCGCGTCTGCACCCTGTCCCAGTACATCCAGCCGGCCACCGCGGACAACCCGACGAACGCCGCGGCCAGGAGGTAACCCGCGACGACCAGCAGCCAACGCCGCCATCGCATCAATTGCCTCCGTCGGGATACTTCAGGTCGTAGCCGCTCATCTTGCCGGCGTCGTCTTCGTGGACGATGACACGTAGGCGGTAGGGCATGGACGGCTTGTTGACGCCGTCGATGTCGGCGACCGTGACGCGCACCGACACCAGCACCGACGCGTTATTGGTAACGGCGTCAACGCCTTCCAGTGCGGCCCCGTTGACGACGGCTTCCGATGTCGCATTGGTGGAGCGGAAGAGCGCCTTGAGGTTTTCGGCGTTGTTGTTGGCGCCGAGCATGCCG
>NZ_LZLU01000083.1:0-42372 GCF_001673415.1 Mycobacterium sp. 1165196.3
CCCATCGGGCATGCCATCGCCGACGCCGTGGCCAACGACGTGGTTCGCGGGGTGATCGCGACCGACGCCCTGATCGGCACCTTCGCCCGCCTCGACGAACCGACGCTGACACAGAACGTCTGCTTCCTGTATCACGTGCTCGGCGGCGGCACCGGAGACTGGGACGTCCCGATCAGGGCGTCGGTCGCGATCACCCCGCGAACCACGTCGTTGGCCACGGCGTCGGCGATGGCATGCCC
Organism: Mycobacterium sp. 1165196.3; assembly: GCF_001673415.1. Lineage (NCBI taxonomy): Bacteria > Bacillati > Actinomycetota > Actinomycetes > Mycobacteriales > Mycobacteriaceae > Mycobacterium > Mycobacterium sp. 1165196.3. The sequence goes on from NZ_LZLU01000083.1 coordinate 240, forward strand.
GATGGGCTCGTCGATCATGGCCCGCCACGCGGCCGCGACGCGGCGCTCGTCGCCTGCCATCACGCGCCGGCGGGCGCCCTCGCGGGTGGGCAGCGGTTCGAGCAGGGTCGGCCAGAGGCGTTCGGTCACCAGCCGGCAGCGTCGGTAGAAGTCGGCGAAGCCCCGCGCGTCCCCGGCGGCCCCGATGGCGGCGAAGGTGTCGGCGGGCGACCCGATCAGCAGCCCGCTGCGCCCGCCGCTCGCCGGGTCGGGGGTGTAGGACGAAAACGGCCGTCGCGCCAGCCGCACCGCGGCGCCCAGATCCCGGACGATGCTGGGCGGCAGCAGGCTGACCAGGTAGGAGTAGCGCGATACCCGGACGTCGATGCCGTCGAAGGCTTGTGCCGAGACCGCGGCACCGCCGATGTGCTCCAGCCGTTCCAGCAGGCGCACCCGCAGACCGGCGCGGGCCAGGTACGCGGCGGCGACAAGACCGTTGTGGCCGCCCCCGACGATTACGGCGTCGGCGTCGGTCGCATGGTCGCTCAGCTCAGGTAGCCCTCGACCTCGTCGGGCGGCCGCACCTCCGCCTCTCGGGGGTCCCCGCCGCTCTCGCGCAGCGCACGGCGCTGCCGCAGCAGGTCCCAGCACTGGTCGAGTTCGACCTCTACCCGGCGGAGGCGGTCATGTTCTTCGGACGTGTCGATGTCCCCGCGCTGCAGCTGGGCCCGCAGCGCCTTCTCCTCGGCGACCAGGTCGCTAATGACGGCGAGGGTGTCGTTGTCGGTCGGTTTACTGCCGTTGGCCATCGCTCCAGTGTGCCCGACCCGGGGGGTCGTGAATCGGTAGGCTGCATATCGCCTGGCACCCGGGCCGGCCCGGGCGAGTGAGATGAGGGAGGGCCGTCGTGATCGTCAAACGGCTCGGCCTGCCCTGGCTGATCGCCCTGGTGATCATCCCACTTCTGCTGGCCGTGATCGGCCACGCGGTCTCGACCCGATCGGCGTCCGGTCGCGGGTCGCCGGCGCCCTCGACCAGCGGTGGCGCGCCGACGATTTCGTTGGCCGCGTTCTCGATGGCCCGCAGCGGCGACAGCGTCACCCTGACCGGGGCCTTCCCCGACGAGACCGCCAAAGCCGCGTTGCTGAAGGTGCTCGGCAGCGCGCTGCCGGCCGCCGTCGGCGTCGTCGACCAGATCCGCATCGACCCGGCCGTCGACGCCCTCGATTTCGCCAAGGCCAAACCGGTTTTCGCCGACAGCGCGTCGATCGCCGATTTCACGCTCACGGTCGGCGGCGACACCATCACGCTGGCCGGCACCGCGGCGTCGCCGGACCAGAAGGACACCATCGACACCGATGCCAAGCGGGTCTGGTCCAACCTGAATGTCGTTGACAACCTTGCCATTAACTCACCGACGTCTGCGCCGCCCGGTGCCGCCGCGTCGTGCGCCAACCTGCAGTCGGCGATCAACACCCTGACCGACGGTGCGCTCACCTTCGAGTCGAACCTCGGTAACCTGACCGCGTCCGACGAGCAGGTCCTGACCGGGGTCGCCGACAAACTCAAGGCATGCCCGAACGCTCGCGTGGCGATCAACGGCTACGCCGACAGCACCGGCAATACCAGCCTGAACGTTCCGTTGAGCGAACAGCGCGCCCAAACCGTCGCGGCGTTCCTGGAAGCCCATGGCGTGCCTGGCGACCGCTTGACCACCACGGGTTTCGGCTCGGCCAACCCGGTCGCGCCCAATGGCACCGACGACGGTCGCGCCCAGAATCGCCGGGTCGAAATCGTGGTGAGCTGAGGAGCATTCGGCATGGACTTCGTCATCGGGTGGCTGTGGTACCTGCTCGCTTTCCTGGCGGGCTCGGCCGTCGCCTGGGTGATCGCCACGATCCTCGACCGGGTGCGCGAGGGCGTGCGATGACCCACGTGAACTGGTGGCTTTTCGGCCTGTCCTTCGCGCTGGGGCTGGCGCTGACGCTCGCGCTGATGATACCTCCCGCCAAAACCCAAGCGCCGGTGCCGGATTCGCGGGATGAGCGGGCGGCGCGCGAGCCCGACACCACCCGGATCCCGATCACCGAAAAGCGCACCACGACAATCCCGGCCACCGAACGGCGCACCACGAAGATCCCGGCCGCCAAGGAATCGCCGACCACCAAAATAGCGGTGACGCCTCGCGCGCCGTACGGCCCGGGCTCCGCCGACGCAGGCCCCGACGGCGGCGGGCCGGCGGGATTCCTGATCAAGGCCCGGATGGCCGAAAGGCTGTATCTCACGCCCGACGATCCGTCCTACGACTCGACCACCGCCCAGGTCTGGTTTCGAGACGAAAAGTCCGCGCAGCAAGCCGGTTTCACGCCGTGGCGCGACCACGAGGACTACCCGTAGAGCGCTAGCTGGGGGCGGGGATCCGCAACACCAGGCGAGCACCACCGAGCGGGCTGCTCTCCAGCGAAGCGGTCCCGCCGTGCAGCTGGGCCTGTTGGGCCACCAGCGCCAATCCCAGGCCCGACCCGGAATGGGAGGCCGTCGATCCGCGAGAAAACCGATCGAAGACCACCTGTCGTTCGTCCTCGGGCACGCCGCTGCCGTTGTCGTCGATCGCGATCTCCACACCGGCGCGCGAGCTGACCGCCGACAGCTGGACGCGGGTGGCGCCGCCATGCTTGACGGCATTGGCGATCGCGTTGTCGACGGTCAGGCGCAACCCGGCCGGTAACCCGACGATGATGCAGGTGGGTGACGGCACCAGCGAAACGTCGACCCCCGGGTAGATCCGAGCGGCGTCGTGCGCGGCGCGGTCCAGCAGCTCGGTGATGTCGACGGGCACGTGGTCGTCGGCCGTCGACAGTTCGCCCTGGGCCAGCCGCTCGAGGGCGGTCAACGTGGCCTCGATCCGCGACTGCGTGCGGACCACGTCGCCCAACACCTCCTTGCGCTGGTCGTCGGGCATGTCCAGGGTGGACAGCACCTCGAGGTTGGTGCGCATCGCGGTCAGCGGGGTGCGCAGTTCGTGCGAGGACACGGCGGCGAAGTCGCGCGCCGACGCGAGCGCATCCTTGGTCCGGTCCTGTTCGGTCCAGATGCGCTGCAGCATCCCGCGCATGGCTTCGGCGATCTCGACCGCCTCGCTGGCGCCACGCACCGCCACCTGCGGGCGTTCGTCGGCATCGATCGAACGGGCTTGCTGGGCCAGGCGTTTGAACGGCCGCACCGCGAAAGCCGCCAGGAGCCAAGCGAATACCGCCGCCGCGCCGATCGACAGCGCGCAGATCAGGATCACCCGGCGATGCAGGTTGTTGGTCTGGGCGATGGTGTCGTCGTAGGTCGCGCCCACCGCCAGCGTCGCCGGCTGCGGCGCGCGGACCTCCAACGTTCGCACTCGATAGCGCACCCCGTTGATGTAGGTGTCGGCATAACCCACGTCCAGCGGCGGCAGCGTGACGTCCGAGTTGGACTTGACCTGGCCGTCGCGCCGCACGGTGATCACGGTGTCCTGATCGTTGGGGGTGCGGGGGATGTCGTCGGGACCGCGGGGCAGGAAGGGGATGGCGAAACCCGCAGCCTCGTCCAGGCGGCGATCCAGGCGTTCCTTCCAGGCGCTGGTGATGCCGAACCACACCACCGCTCCGGCGATGACCACCACGATCGCGGTGCCGATGGCCGTCGCGACCGCGACCCGGGCCCGGAGCGAGGGCGTCCGGGTCAGGATTCGGGACAGGAACTTCATGGCCGGCCGACCTGATTACTGCATGCGCAGTACGAATCCCACTCCGCGCACGGTGTGCAGCAGCCGGGGGCCGCCGTTCGCCTCCAGCTTGCGGCGCAGGTATCCGATGAACACATCGACGACGTTGGTGTCGGCGGCGAAGTCATAACCCCACACCAGCTCGAGCAGCTGCGCGCGGGACAGCACCGCGGTCTTGTGTTCGGCCAGCACCGCCAGCAGGTCGAATTCCCGCTTGGTCAGGTCGACGTCGACGCCGTTGACCCGGGCGCGCCGGCCCGGGATGTCGACCTCCAGCGGGCCCACCGTGATGGTTTCCGAGGACGACGTGGCCGTGGCGCCGCGGCGGCGCAGCAGCGCCTTGACCCGCGCCACCAGCTCGGCCAGCACGAAGGGCTTGACCAGGTAGTCGTCGGCGCCGGCCTCCAGGCCCGCCACCCGATCGTCGACCGAGCTGCGGGCGGACAGCACGCAGACCGGGACGTCGTTGTCCATGGCGCGCAGCGCCGTGACCACGCTGACGCCGTCCAGCACGGGCATGTTGATGTCGAGCACGATCGCGTCCGGGCGCGTCTCGGTGGCGCTGCGCAACGCCTCGGCGCCGTCGACCGCGGTCGACACCTCGAATCCGGACAGCCGCAGACCGCGTTCGAGCGACGCGAGCACATCTGAATCGTCGTCGACGACCAAGACCCGCGGTGAGCTAGCTCCAGTGTCCATGCGGCCCATTTTGCCTGATTGTCGACTATCGCTGTGGGAGGCGCGACCTGGGGGCCGAGCAGTCGCAAAAGCACCCGAAACGCCGAGGAAACCGGGACATTTGCGTCTGCTCGCGGGGCTAGGTGGCGGGCAGGCCGATGTTGCGGTAGCGCCGCAACCGGGCCGCCAGCCGTTCGGCGGCGGGAAGATCGCGCAGCGCCTGCACCTCGGCGGCGATGGCCCGCGCCAACCGCTGCGCGAACTCGACCGGCTCGTCGGCGGCGTCGGGATGCTCCGGCACGACGGCGTCAACAATTCCAGACTCCAGAAGATCACGCGATCGGATGCCCTGTGCCGCAGCGAGTTCCGGGGCGTGATCGGTGTCGCGGAAGACGATCGCGCTGGCCCCCTCGGGCGGTAGCGGCGCCAGCCAGCCGTGCAACGCCGCCAGCACCCGGTCGGCGGGCACCATCGCCAGCGCCGGCCCGCCGCTGCCCTGGCCCAGCAGCACCGACACCGTCGGCGTATCCAGCGTCACCAGCTCGGCCAGGCACTGGGCGATCTGGCCGGCCAGCCCGCCCTGTTCGGCCTCGGCCGACAGGGCCGGGCCCGCGGTGTCGATCACCAGCACCAGCGGCAGCCGCAGCTCGGCGGCCAGCGCCATGCCGCGCCGGGCTTCCCGCAGCGAGGCCGGCCCCACCAGACCGCCCGTCAGTCGCTGCTGGCCCAGCACCACCACCGGCTGGCCGGCGAAGCGGGCCAGCGCCAACACCGTCGTCGCCGCCTCGCCCTGGCCGGTCCCGGACAGCAGCACCCGGTCGGTGGCGCCGTGCCGCAGCAACAGTCCCACCCCGGGCCGGTCCGGCCGTCGCGACGCCACCACCGAATCCCACGCGGGAACGTCGGGTGTCGGTTCGGGTGGCGCCGGGGCGGGCAGCGGTTCGGGGGCGTCGGCGATGACGGTCATCGCGCGGTGCAGGGTGCGGCGCAGCTCATCGAGCGGGACGACGCCGTCGATCACGCCGTGGCGCTGCAGGTTCTCCGCGGTCTGCACGCCATCGGGGAACGGTTCGCCGTAGAGGAGTTGGTAGACGCGCGGGCCCAGGAAGCCGATCAACGCGCCCGGCTCGGCGACCGTGACGTGGCCCAGCGAGCCCCACGACGCAAACACCCCACCGGTCGTCGGATTGCGCAGGTACACCAGGTACGGCAGGTGTGCCTGCTTGTGCAGCCGCACGGCCGCGGCGATCTTCACCATCTGCAGAAACGCGACCGTGCCCTCTTGCATGCGGGTGCCGCCGGAGCTCGGCGAGGCCAGCAGCGGCAGCCCCTCGGCCGTGGCCCGCTGCACCGCGGCGGTGATCCGTTCGGCCGCCACGACACCGATCGAACCGCCCAGGAAGCCGAACTCGCACACCACTACCGCGACCCGGCGCCCGAAGACGCGCCCCTCGCCGGTCAGCACCGATTCGTCCAGACCCGTCGCGGCGCGGGCATCGGCCAGCTCCTGGGCGTAGGACGCGCTGACCGGCACCGCCAGCGGCTCGGTGTCCCAGCGGAGAAAGGAATTTTCGTCCAGCACCGCATCGCGCAGTTCACCAGCCGTGATACGACTCACGAGACGAGGCTATATAGGGTGGCTGCCATGATCGGTGTTACCCAGGCCGAGGCCGTGATGACCATCGAGCTGCAGCGTCCCGAGCGCCGCAACGCCTTGAACTCCGAGCTGGTCGAGGAGCTGCGCGAGGCCGTGCTGAAGGCGGGCGACGGCTCCACCCGCGCGATCGTGCTGACCGGTCAGGGCACGGTGTTCTGCGCCGGCGCGGACCTGTCCGGGGACGCCTTCGCCGCCGACTACCCCGACCGGCTCGTCGAGCTGCACAGGGTGCTCGACGCCACGCTGATCCCGGTCATCGGGGCCATCAACGGCCCGGCGATCGGCGCCGGCCTGCAACTGGCCATGCAATGCGACCTGCGGGTGGTGGCACCCGACGCGTTCTTCCAGTTCCCCACCTCGAAATATGGTCTGGCATTGGACAACTGGAGCATCCGGCGGTTGTCCTCGCTCGTCGGCCACGGCCGCGCCCGGGCCATGCTGCTGACGGCGGAGAAGCTGCCCGCCGACGTGGCGCTGCAAACGGGGATGGCCAACCGCATCGGCACGCTCGCCGACGCGCAGGCCTGGGCGGCCGAGATCGCCGGGCTGGCGCCGCTGGCGATCCAGCACGCCAAGCGGGTGCTCAACGACGACGGCGCCATCGAGGAGGCCGGGCCGGTGCACAAGGAACTCTTCGATAAGGCCTGGAGCAGCCAAGACGTCATCGAAGCCCAGGTCGCCCGGATCGAGAAGCGGCCGCCGAAGTTCCAGGGGGCCTGACGATCATGCGGGGGACGCTGCGGCTGGTCGCCGGTACGGCGTCGCTGGCGGCCGGAAGTTGGCTGGTGCGAGCGCTGCACGGCGCGCCGGACGCGCTCGGCGCCCACCCCGCCTCGATCGCCGCGGTGACGGCGGGGTCGCCGAACTACCGCGACGGCGCTTTCGTCAACCTCGAGCCCCCCTCGGAAGCCAGGATGGACCGCGAGCAACTGCGGCTGGTCGCCTGGGAGCTGATCGGGAACCGGGGCGGCAGCCGGCCGAAGGGGCCGATCCCGCTGGCGTCGCCGGAAATCCTCGACGCCGACCCCAGCCGGCTGGCCGTCAGCTGGTTCGGCCACTCCACGGCGCTGCTGGAGATCGACGGCTACCGGGTGCTCACCGATCCGGTGTGGAGCGACCGGTGTTCACCCTCCGACGTCGTCGGCCCGCAGCGGCTGCACCCGCCGCCGATCCAACTCGAGGCGCTGCCCGCCGTCGATGCGGTGGTGATCAGCCATGACCATTACGACCACCTCGACATCGACACGGTCCTGGCGCTGGCCCGCACCCAGCGGGCCCCGTTCTTCGTGCCGCTCGGCATCGGGGCCCACCTGCGCAGGTGGGGGATACCCGAGCACCGCATCGTCGAGCTCGACTGGCACCAGAGCGCCAAGGTCGACGAGCTCACGGTGGTTTGTGTACCGGCGCGGCACTTTTCGGGACGCTTTCTGGACCGCAACACGACGCTGTGGGCGTCGTGGGCGTTCGTCGGCCCCGCCCACCGCGCGTACTTCGGCGGCGACACCGGCTACACCAAGAGCTTCGCGCAGATCGGCGCCGACCACGGACCGTTCGACGTGACCCTGCTGCCCATCGGGGCCTACAACACGGCGTGGCCCGACGTGCACATGAACCCCGAGGAGGCGGTGCGGGCGCACCTGGACGTCACCGACGGTGGGCTGCTGGTGCCAATCCATTGGGGCACTTTCCGGTTGGCCCCCCACCCGTGGGCGGAACCGGTTGAGCGCCTGCTCGCCGCCGCGGGACCCGAGGGCGTGAACGTGGCGGTGCCGCTGCCCGGTCAACGCATCGATCCCGCGGCGCCGAAGGAATCCGATCCCTGGTGGCGGCTGTAGGTTCCCGCGACGCGCATCGTCACCGCGTTAGGGTGCGCGGGTGACCACACGCGCGGCCATGGCCGCCATCGCCGCGGCGCTGCTCGGGCTGACGGGTTGCGGTTCCGGCCAGCCGACCGCCGGGCCGCCGTCCACACTGTCCGACGTCCCGCCCAACCAGGTCTTCGGCGTATCGATCCCCGCCGGCCGCATCGACGAGGCCGTCGCCAAGGTCGACGGACTGGTCGGCGACCTGATGAGAAGCAGCGGCATCCCCGGAATGGCCGTGGCCATTGTGCACGACGGGAAAATATTGTACGCCAAAGGTTTTGGCGTCAAAGACGTCAGCAAGGGGCAGGGGCAGGACAACAAGGTGGACGCCGACACCGTCTTCCAGTTGGCGTCGGTGTCCAAATCGGTCGGCGCGACCGTGATCGCGCACGAAGTCGGCGACAACGTTGTCGCCTGGGACACGCCCGTCGCGGCCAAGCTGCCGTGGTTCGCGCTGAGCGATCCCTATGTCACCGGCCATGTGACCGTCGGCGACCTGTATGCGCATCGCTCCGGGCTGCCCGACCACGCCGGTGACAAGCTCGAAGACCTGGGCTACGACCGTCGGCAAACGCTCGAGCGGCTCAAGTACCTGCCGCTGGACCCGTTCCGAATCAGCTACGCCTACACCAACTATGGGATCACCGCCGGGGCGGAGGCGGTGGCGGCCGCGGCGGGCAAGCCGTGGGAGGACCTGTCCGACGAGGTGCTCTACCGCCCGCTGGGCATGACGTCGACCAGCTCACGGTTCGCCGATTTCCTCGCCCGGCCCAACCATGCGGTCAACCACATCAAGATCGACGGCACGTGGCAGGCCCGGTTCCAGCGTGACCCCGATGCCCAGTCGCCCGCGGGCGGCGTCAGCTCATCGGTGAACGACATGGCCCGTTGGCTGATGATGTTGCTGGGCAACGGAACCTACGACGGCCGGCGGATCGTCTCGCCGGAAGCGCTGCTGCCCGCCGTCAGCCCGCAGGTGGTATCGGCGCCCGCGAAAACTCCGCAGGCGCGCACCGGGTTTTATGGATACGGTTTCAACTCCTCGGTGGATTCTTCGGGACGCACCGAGTACAGCCATTCGGGCGCTTTCGATCTGGGCGCGGCGACCAACTTCGTCGCGCTGCCCGCCGAGGATTTGGGCATCATCGCGCTGACCAACGCCGCGCCCTACGGCATCCCGGAAACGCTGACCGCCGAATTCATGGACCTCGTCCAGTACGGCCACATTCGCGAGGACTGGGGGCCCTTGTACAACAAGGCGATCGGCTGGCTGAACAACCCGCTGGGGTCATTGGTCGGCAAGCAACCCCCGGCCAACCCCGCACCGGCCAGACCCCTCGGCGACTACGCCGGCATCTACGCCAGCGACTACTGGGGACCGGCCGTCGTCACCGAACACGACGGCGCGCTGCAACTGGCGATGGGTCCGAGGCACCGGACGCTCACCCTCACCCACTGGGACGGCGACACCTTCACCTTCGGCCTGACCGACGAAAACGCCCCACCCGGAACGATTTCCAAGGCTACATTTTCTGGTTCGCCGACGCCTTCGCTGAACTTGGAATACTACGACTCCGACAAGCTGGGGACCTTCACGCGATGACTCTCGCTGCTACGTCTGGCCTGACCGACGCCGAAGTGGCGCAGCGGGTGGCCGACGGCAAGACCAACGCGGTGCGCGAACGCGCCACGCGCAGCATCACCGACATCGTGCGCGCCAACGTCTTCACCCGGATCAACGCGATACTGGGGGTGCTGCTGCTGATCGTGCTGGCGACCGGTTCGCTGATCAACGGCATGTTCGGGCTGCTGATCATCGCCAACAGTGTCGTCGGCATGGTCCAAGAGATCCGGGCCAAGCAGACCCTGGACAAGCTGGCGATCGTCGGGCAGGCGAAACCCTTGGTGCGCAGGCAATCCGGCACCCGGGCGGTGCCGCCCGCCGAGGTGGTGCTGGACGACATCATCGAGCTGGGCCCCGGGGATCAGGTCGTCGTCGACGGCGAGATCGTCGAGGAAGCGAACCTGGAAGTCGACGAGTCACTGCTGACCGGTGAGGCCGACCCCATCGCCAAGACCGTCGGCAACGCGGTGCTGTCGGGCAGTTTCGTCGTCGCGGGCAGCGGCGCCTACCGCGCCACCAAGGTCGGACCGGACGCCTATGCGACCAGGCTCGCCGAGGAGGCCAGCAAGTTCACCCTGGTGAAATCCGAACTGCGCAACGGCATCAACCGCATTTTGCAGTTCATCACCTACCTCTTGGTGCCCGCCGGTCTGCTCACCATCTACACCCAGCTGTTCACCACCACGCACACCGGCTGGCGGCAGGCCGTGCTGCGCACCGTCGGCGCGCTGGTGCCCATGGTCCCCGAAGGGCTGGTGTTGCTGACGTCGGTCGCGTTCGCGGTCGGGGTGGTCCGGCTCGGCCAGCGCCGCTGCCTGGTACAGGAGCTGCCCGCCATCGAGGGACTCGCGCGGGTCGACGTGGTCTGCGCGGACAAGACCGGCACCCTGACCGAAAGCGGCATGCGGGTCGCGCGGGTCGACGAACTCGACGACCCGGGGCAGCGCCCGCCCATCGCCGACGTGCTGGCGTCGTTGGCCGCCCAGGATCCGCGACCCAACGCGAGCATGCGGGCGATCGCCGAGACCTACAGCGAGCCACCCGGCTGGACCGCAACGGCGACAGCACCTTTCAAGTCGGCCACCAAGTGGAGCGGCGTCTCTTTTCAAGACCACGGCAACTGGGTGATGGGAGCCCCGGACGTGCTGCTCGAGCCGGGATCGGCGGCCGCCGAACAGGCCGAGCGGATCGGCGCGCAGGGGATGCGGGTCCTGCTGGTCGCCGCCGGCGACGTCGCCGTCGATCACCCGGACGCGCCGGGCCGCGTCACCCCCGTCGCGCTGGTGGTCCTCGAACAGAAGGTGCGACCGGACGCCCGCGAGACGCTGGATTACTTTGCCGGTCAAGGTGTTTCGGTCAAGGTGCTGTCCGGTGACAACGCCGTCTCGGTCGGGGCCGTCGCCGGTAAGCTCGGGCTGCACGGCGAGACGATGGACGCGCGCCAATTGCCGTCGGAGCCGGCACCATTGGCCGACGCGCTGGAATCCCACACCACGTTCGGTCGGGTCCGGCCGGACCAGAAACGCGCCATCGTGCACGCCCTGCAGTCGCGTGGCCACGCCGTGGCGATGACCGGTGACGGTGTCAACGACGTGCTGGCCCTCAAGGACGCCGACATCGGCGTCGCGATGGGCGCCGGCAGCCCGGCGTCTCGCGCCGTCGCCCAGATCGTCCTGCTGGACAACAGGTTTGCCACGCTGCCCTACGTCGTCGGCGAGGGACGCCGGGTGATCGGCAACATCGAGCGCGTCGCCAACCTGTTCCTGACCAAGACGGTGTACTCGGTCCTGCTGGCCTTGCTGGTGGGCATCGAATGCCTGCTCGCCAAGCCCCTGAAGGCCGACCCGCTGCTGTATCCGTTCCAACCCATCCACGTCACCATCGCCGCCTGGTTCACCATCGGCATACCGTCGTTCATCCTGTCGCTGGCGCCCAACAACGAACGGGCCCACTCGGGTTTCGTGCGCCGGGTGCTCACCTCGGCGCTGCCCTGCGGGCTGATCGTCGGCACCGCGACGTTCGCGTCCTATCTGCTGGCCTATCACGGCCGCCACGCCACCTACGTCCAACAGGATCAGGCGTCGACCGCGGCGCTGATCACGCTGCTGATGACGGCGCTGTGGGTGCTGGCGGTGGTGGCCCGCCCCTACCAGTGGTGGCGGGTGGCGCTGGTAATCGCTTCGGGCCTGGCCTATGTGGTGATTTTCAGCCTGCCGCTGGCGCGTAAGGCGTTCCTGCTCGACCCCTCCAATGTCGCGGTGACCGCCACGGCGCTGGGGGTCGGCGTGCTGGGCGCGGCGGCGATCGAGGCCACGTGGTGGATCCGGGCCAAAGTGCTGGGCGTGCAGCCGCGGTTGTGGCGCTGAGCGCGCCGAACTCACCGCGGGGCGTCGTCACCGGCCAAGTACGATGCCGGGAAAAGGGAGGGCGCATGGGATTCCTGGATAAGGCGAAGGACCTGTTGTCGCAGAACGCCGACAAGGTCGAAAAGGCGATCGACAAGGCCGGCGAGTTCGTCGACGACAAGACGCAGGGCAAGTACACCGACACCATCCACCAGGTGCAGGAGCAGGCCAAGAAGGCCGCCGGCACCGCGGACACCGGCGACCAGCAGAACTGAGCAATGGCCAAGCTTTCCGGATCCATCGATGTCCCGCTGCCACCCGAGGTGGCCTGGCAGCACGCCTCTGACCTGTCCCGGTACAAGGACTGGCTGACCATTCACCGGGTGTGGCGCAGCACCTTGCCCGACGAGATCGAAAAGGGCACGGTCGTCGAGTCGATCGTCGAGGTCAAGGGCATGTACAACCGGATCAAATGGACGGTGGTGCGCTACAAGCCGCCCGAGGGCATGACGCTCAACGGCGACGGCGTCGGCGGGGTCAAGGTCAAGCTGATGGCCAAGATCGCGCCCAAGGACGACGGCTCGGTCGTCAGCTTCGACGTGCATCTGGGCGGCCCGGCGCTGTTCGGGCCCATCGGCATGATCGTCGCTGCCGCCCTGCGCGGCGACATCGACCGGTCGCTGGAGAACTTCGTCACGGTGTTCACCCGATCCGACCCCAGCACAAACGGCGACGGCAGGGCGCACGGCTGACCGCCGATGAGTTTTCGGTGGGGCGGCAGTCGGTAGTGGTGAAGCCCCCCTGTCCGGGGCCAGACACCCCAAGGAGGTCACCGTGCCCACCCGTGACAGCGCGCCGCTGGGCGCTCCCTGCTGGATCGACCTGACCACATCCGACGTGGCCCGTGCCCAGGAGTTCTACGGCGTGGTCTTCGGCTGGACGTTCGAGTCCGCCGGTCCCGAGTACCACGGATACGTCAACGCCGCCAAGGACGGCCATATGGTCGCGGGCCTGATGGCCAACCGGCCCGAAGCAGGATCACCGGACCACTGGACCACCTATTTTCACACCGCCGACCTCGACGCCACGCTGTCCGCGGTGACCGGGGCCGGCGGGTCGGTGTGCATGGCGATCGAGGTGCCCGCCAAGGGCCACATGGCCGTGGCGACCGACCCAACCGGCGCGGTGTTCGGCTTGTGGCAGCCGCTGGAGCACCGTGGCTTCGAGCTCATCGGGGCGGCCGGCAGTCCGGTCTGGCACCAGCTGACCACGCGCGGCTACGGCGCGGCCCTCGACTTCTACCGCGACGTGCTCGGATGGCAGACCGAGCCGGTTTCCGATACAGACGAATTCCGCTACAGCACAGCCCGGTTCGGCGATGAGGAGCTGCTCGGCGTGATGGACGGCGCGGCCTTGTCGGAGGAGATTTCGCCTAACTGGGTGATCTTCTTCGGCGCCGAGGATGTCGACAAGACGCTGCGGGTGATCGCCGACAACGGCGGCGCCGTGGTGCGCGACGCCGAGGACACCCCGTACGGACGGCTGGCCGCCGCGAGCGATCCGACGGGTGCGATCTTCAACCTGTCCTCGCTGCCGACCTAGCGATCCAAGTGCGGCGAGCCGCGCGCTCGCTCACGCGGGCCGGTGCCGCAGTCCGTTAATCTCGCTAGCATGACTCGCCGACTCCGTCCCGGTTGGCTGGTGGCGTTTTTCGCCGTGGTGGTGTCGGCCAGCGCATGGCTGCCGTGGCTGAGGACGACCGTGAACGGCGGGGGCTGGGCCAACGCCATCGGCGGCGCACACGGCAACCTGGAACTGCCGCGGGGGTTCGGCGCGGGCCAGCTCATCGTGCTGTTGGCCTCGACGCTACTGGTGGTCGGCGCGATGATCGGTCGTGGCCTCTCGGTGAAAGTGGCTTCGATTGCCGCCCTGTTGATTTCGTCGCTGCTGGTGGCCCTCACGGTGTGGTATTACAAGATCAACGTCAGCCCGCCGGTGTCGGCCGAATACGGCCTCTACGTCGGGGCGGGTGCTGCCGTCTGCGCGGTGGCGTGCTCGCTAGTGGCCGTCATCGCGGCGTTGGCCTCTGGACGGCCCGTCCGCTGAACCGTCAGGCCGACGGGAATTCGTGTTTTCCCGAACTGGCGCTGTGGCCGGGCTCGTTGACGCCGAACACGAAGGGCGCGAACACGATCTCGCGACCGTCCGGGTCGCGGAAGGTGACCGCACCGGTGGCCGCCCAATAGGGGTGCTGTTCGACAGGCGACGTCCCGGCCGCTAGAAGACGGGCGGTCGCGGCCTGTTGGGCCCGCTTGTCGGGGAAGTACAGGCACAGCTGCTCGTGCTGGTCCACAGCGATGGGCTCGGGCGATTCGACGATCTCCAGCGTCAGGTTCCAGCTGGGCAGCCCGAAGATGGCGCCGTTGCTGCCGTAGCTTCCCTCGAAAGTCTCATAGAGCGGCAGCCCTACTAGTTCACGGTAAAACCGCACCGTCTCAGCGAAATTCGACGACCGGCGAGCGAAACGCAGACCGCCGATTGGGGCCAGCTGTGCGGGCCAGTGCGTCATCCGGCGGCGATGCGGCATCGTCACAGCCCAATCGCCGCGGCCGCCGACTCCGTGGTGCGCCAACGCCGCAGCTCTGTTCCGGGTGCCCACGTCGAATGGGTGCCGCTGGAGATGCGCTCCGGCAGTTGTACTTTGCACACCGGGCCGTCGCCGACCCGGGTGGCATCGAACACCAGGCAATAGGAGGCGTCGGCGTTCATGTCGGTGGTGAGGGTGACCAGGTAGCCGTCGTCTTCGCCGACGGCGCCCGCGCGCGGCGCCATCGCGGTCTCGCTGCCGTAGACGCCGTCGCCGAAGGCGAATTTTTCCTCGTACCCGGTGCGCAGGTCGTGTTTGACCAGACCGTCGAACAAGAACCAGCCGGGCTTGCCGGTGGCGGCGTAGGTGTAGCGGTAGTCGCGCGCGGCGTGGCCGGGATTGATGGTGCCGAACTCGGTGATGGACTCCGAGAGCTGCTCTTCTCGTACCGCGCCGGTGACCAGGTTGAAGCGCCACCGATGCAGCCGGGCCTGCAGACGATCCAGGGCGAGGAAGCGAAACAGCTTCTCCCACTTGGTTCCTCCGGTATCCAGGGGAGACGGATCACCTTCGAAGAATCCGTCGAGCACGATCTCGTCGCCGACCTCGTAGGCATTGGTGAAGTGCAGCACGAAAGTGGGATCGGCCTCGAACCAGCGAATGTCTCCGGTGCCGCCGCGGCGCGGAATCACCGCGAATCGCGACGGCATGTCGGGATAGAAGCGGGGCAGGTGCACGTCGTGCTCGAGCAGCTGAGGATCCCAGAACAAGGGGAAATCGTTGAGGATGGCGTAGTTTTCGGTGAACGCCATGTCATGGGGGAGCCGCGGGCCGGGCAGCGGGATGTCGACATAATGTGCCAGCTCGTTGCGCTCGTCGACCACGCCATAATGCATGTACGGCTCTTGCTTACTGTAGTTGAAGAACAGCAATTCGCCGGTTCTGTTGTCTACCTTGGGATGTGCGGACGCGCCCCAGTCGGCCGGAAAGCCGCCGTTCCAGGACTCCTTGCCGAGGGTGTCGGCCGTGTACGGGTCGATCCGGTACAGGTCGCCGCACTGGTAGAAACTGGTCAGCGCGACCCCGCGGTGGACGATGACGTCTGTGCTTGACGCATCCTTCATCCGGGTGCGCGCGCCCCACCCTTGCTCGCGGCGGGCCAGTTGGACGGGCTCGGCCAGACCCGGCCACAGCGGTCCGCCGGCCTCGTTCTCGGCGAGAAAACCGTCGGTGCGGATGAATCTGTTGCGGTAGAAGGCCTTTCCGTCCCGGAAGCCAACCACGTGCACCATGCCGTCGCCGTCGAACGGGTGATAGGTCTTCAGTGCGGGGTGGAGCGGGTTCTCGGTGTTGCGCAGGTAGACGCCGTCCAGGTCGCGGGGGATCTCACCCTCGACGGCGACGAGGTCATCGGCGTCCCACTCGGTGGTCTGGGGGCGCCATGGCCCGGTTCGGTAGGGGTGATCGTCGTCTTCGGGCAGGGTTGACAGGAACTTGCCGACGATTTCAACATCCATGGCTCACGCGCCTTCGGTGCCGCTGACGACGAAACTGACTGTGGTTGCGGTACTTCCGCCGAAGTTCAGCGTGCCGAAGGTTTGCGCGCCGTCGACCTGATACTCGCCGGCGGCGCCGCTGACCTGCTTGGCCGCGTCGAGCAGCATCCGCACGCCGGACGCGCCGACCGGGTGTCCGCCGCCGATCAGCCCGCCGCTGGGGTTGATCGGCAGCCGGCCCCCGATCTCGATCTCGCCGTTCTCGACGGCCTTCCACGATTCACCCGGACCGGTCAACCCGAGATGGTCGATGGCCAGGTACTCGCTCGGGGTGAAGCAGTCGTGCACCTCGAATCCGTCCACGTCGTCGAGGCCGCGCCGCGCGCGGCGCAACGCATCGGCGACCGCGGCCCGCACGTGGGGCAGAACGTACGGGTCACCGTCGGCGCGGTCCAGTTTGTGTCGTAGTCCCAGCCCGACCGTGCGGTGACCCCACCCGTCGATGCGCCCGATCGGGCGCGCATCGGGGTGCTCGCGCAGATAGGCGTCGCTGACGAGCACCAAACCCGCGCCGCCGTCGGTCATTTGGCTGCAGTCGAACCGCCGCAGCCGGCCTTCGGTGATCGGGTTGGTCGCGTCGTCGTCGCCAATCGGGTCCGGGATGGTCCACTCGCGGGTCTGCGCGTTGGGATTGCGCCGAGCGTTGGCGAAGTTGAGCTGTGCGATGGCTCGCAGGTGCGCGTCGTCCAGGCCGTACCGCCGGTCGTATTCGTCGGCCAGTTGGGCGAACATGGACGGCCACAGGTAGCGGGCGTCGGCGCCCTCGTGTCCGGTCCACGCGGCGGCACCCAGATGCTGGGCGGCGGTGTCGCCGGGGACGGTCTTCTCCAGCTCGATGCCCACCACCAGTGCGGTGTCGTATGCGCCCGATCGCAGATCGGCCATCGCCGCCAGCACCGCCACGCTGCCGGACGCGCACGCCGCTTCGTGGCGCGAGGCCGGGGTGTCCCACAGGCCGTCGCAGACCGTCGCCGGCATCGCCCCGAGGTGGCCCTGGCGGGCGAACATCTCACCGAAGGCGTTGCCGACGTGCACCACCTCGATGGCGGCCGGATCGACCTTCGCCGCGGTCAGTGTGGCGTCGACAACCTCGACGGTCAGCGCGGCGAAGTCGCGGCCTTCTCTGGTCAGGTTGCGCGCGAAATCGCTTTGGTAACCACCGAGAATCCACACGCCTGGCGACCCATCCATACGCCGACGGTACTCCCGCGCGGCGGTGTTGTTGAGGCCAATCGGCGAGCCGTTGCGGACCGGTGTTCGGGCCGTGAAAGGCCCGAGAAGAGGGCGGCCCCGTCGGCTCTCGGGCTGAACCGACGGGACCTAGGCGGACACGAAGGCCGGCCGACGTGCTCGCCTCTGTTGGATCATTGCCGCCCATGGGGGTCGACAAACATGCTGACCCAATCTGTTTCAGTGTGGCATGGCGTTCGCGCTGTGCCAGGCGAATGGCGAATTTCGTTTTGCGTGTGTGCAACAGCGTCGGGTCGGTCCCGTCGGCGAGAGTCTGAGCTGCGCCAATGTGGTGCGCTTGTACCGATGCGCGCCCGGGGCGCGACCGGCGCGGCGCGCCGCTGCCCGGCTGGACGACAGGTCGTCGCGCAAGCCGATGTCTGTGCCGTTCTCCTCGGCTCGGTCAGCAAAGTGGTGCCCCACCCCCCGCGGCGCCTCGAACGGCGGCGCCGGGCGCCGATGGACCCCGGGAATGAAACGCCCGCTACCGAGTGACGGGAGTGTCGCCGGCGGGAAGCCGCCTCGGTTCGGTCCGACCGGCCCGTGGCCCCATCCTGGCAGCGCTTCCGGCGCCGCGTGGTTGACTGTGTTGGCGACAACGGCAAAGCCGACAACGCCTCTCAACTGCACGGTTCGGCCCGGAGTTAACCGTCGAACGGGTGCGGCCCCGCCGCGATCGCCGCGTTGCGACACGGTCACGGATGGATACCTATCGGTTCATCACTGGTCACATATGCCCCGTGGATCACTATCGTCACATGAGCCAACTAAGGACCGGCGTCCTACCCCTCGAAAGGTGTTACATGTCGGCGTTTCTGCGAAGTGTGTCGCTCACGATGGCGTCGGCGGCCGCTGTCGGATTCGTCCTCGTGATCGGGCCCGCGCCAACGGCAAACGCCACACCGTGTGGGGCGCCCGAGGCGAACGTCGATCCTCCCGCGCCGCCGGTGGCCATGCCCGCGCCGCAGCCGGTCGTCCAGCCGCCGACCGGGCGCCGGCCCACGCACACGAACGACCAGGCGCCGCTGCCTCGGCTGGGCCCGCTGATCTCGTCACTGCTCAAGCCGACAGCTCCAGGCCGGCAGTACTCGGCACCGGTGCATCCGCGAGCCGAAGGGCCCGGAGCCGACCCGGCCGCGCCGATGTACCCGCAAGCCGAGGTGCTGCCGCCAGGACCCAATCCGCCCGCGCCCGGGGTTCCCGCGCTGCCGCCGAATGCCAACCAGCTGCGTCCCAACGCCGCGCCGATGCCGCAGCCGCAGCCCGAGCCCGGCCCGCCGCCTCCTTCGATCGCCGGTGCGCCGACGTCACTGGTCGACTGGGTGACCGGACCGAACGGTCCGAACAAGACCCTGCAACGCTTCAGCATCTCCGGCACCGACCTCGGGATCGCCTGGGACAACGGCGATCCCGCCAACCGTCAGGTACTGATGGCCTTCGGTGACACGTTCGGCTATTGCAAGGTGCACGGCCAGCAGTGGCGCTACAACACCTTGTTCCGCAGCAACGACCACGACCTGTCCAAGGGGATTCACATCGCCGACGGTGTGCCCAACGACCGGTATTCGGGGTCGCCGGTGTGGGCGCCCGGGCTGTCCAAGCAGGTCGTCAACACCATCCACAAGGCGGCGCACGAGACGGGAATCATCCCGACCGCGGCGATGTCCATGGGCCGCACGCAGTACATGAGCTACATGTCGATCCGCCAGTGGGGCCGCGACGGCGAGTGGTCGACCAACTACTCGGCGATCGCCAGGTCCAACGACAACGGCCAGAACTGGGGGATCTTCCCGACCACCATCCGCACGGCCTCACCGGACGCCATTCCGGGAGCCGGGTTTACGCCGGGCAATGAGAACTTCCAGATGGGCGCGTTCCTGAAGGGGAACGATGGCTACCTCTACCAATTCGGCACCCCGTCGGGACGTGGCGGCGCGGCGTTTCTGTCCCGCGTCCCACCGAACCAACTGCCCGACCTGACCAAGTACCAGTACTGGAACGGCGACAACGGCGGCCATTGGGTCGCAAACAATCCCGGCGCGGCGACGCCGATCTTCCCCGGGCCGGTTGGCGAAATGTCGGCGCAATACAACAGTTATCTCAAGCAGTACCTGGTGCTCTACACCGACGGCGGCAGCAACGACGTGGTGGCAAGGACCGCGCCGACGCCGCAAGGCCCCTGGAGTCCCGAGCAACCGCTGGTGTCCTCCTTCCAGATGCCCGGCGGCATCTACGCGCCGATGATCCATCCCTGGTCGTCGGGACGAGACCTGTACTTCAACCTGTCGTTGTGGTCGGCATACGACGTGATGCTGATGCACACCGTGCTGCCGTAAAGCGTTGCCACCGAACAACGATGGCCGAGTGAGAGGAGGGCGACGATGATCGCCTTGGAGTATCACGACAATTGTTGCGGCCTGGCCGACCCGCTCACTCCTCTCGCGGCGGCGGCCCTACCCGACGGCGTGCCCAGTTCGTCGGCGGGCGCGGCGTCGAGGGGCGACAGTGTCGGCGCGCAGACCCACACGGTGTTCGACGGTCACCGGCCGGATTTCTGGACGGTGGGCAGGCCGGGCCTGCGGGACATCGAGGTGTGCATCGAAGGGACCCGCGCCGACGGCGCGATCAGTCTCGGTCTGGTGGTCAACGGCCTGGACTGCAGTGGTGTTCCGATCGACCAGGCGCTTTCGCTCGCAGACGCCCGGGGGGATGCGGGCGTCTGCGGCGTTAGCTGCCGGGGAGGCGGACACCTCAAAGCCAGTTAGCAAACGGCGCAAGGCTTTTCCGCGAGGCCGTCGTCGCCGATCTGTGTCAGGGGGTCTCGGTCACGGCGGCGGCGGAATCCACCGCTTGCCGTCCGTGGTCCACCCGCAGGGCAGATAGTTCCAATGTGCCGGCGGATTGGGGTCGAAACTCAGGCACTTCGGTGCGTAGAACGAAGGGGCGGGCGGGGGAGGCGGCGCCGGTTGATTCTCGGCGCTGGCGGTAGCCCCGCTGAGCAGCACGGCCCCAGCGGCCATCAGTGTCGCGACTAGCTTCCGCATCGCAGGCTCGGCAGATCGTATGCCCCAACGAAGCGACGGGCGCTACGTTTCTTCCCTCACACGCATGTTATGGATGGTAGTCCTCTTCTCCGGCTTTCGCGCGCAACTCGAGTGGTGACTGCCGACCAATTGGCGGCGACGGGGCCGGCCGGCCGGCCAGATGCGCCGCGGCGCCCGGCCCCGGCGCGCCTCCCCGGTGGCGCCCGCGGAGTAGCGCGGGACACTAGACGAAGTGGATGAACGCAAGCTGGACATCGCGTCACAACGAAAAGTACGATCGTGTTCTGTTCATCTACTTGTAGAGCGGGGATTTTCTTGCGGCACAAAGCCGTGCAAGCAGGAGCGTTGCAATGAGGTCTCTGGAGGGCAGCTCGCCGTCAGTGTTTGCGGCGAGCGCCTGTGGAATCGCCTTGCGCCGCCTGGGGCACGCCCCGGTGCCGGCCGGTCACCTCACCCGGGGACGGCCCTTCCTCGCCGCGTTCATCGCCGAGCAGACCCGTCAAGACAGCTGGCGCGCAATCGAAGTCATCACGGATACCCATAATTGCCGCGTCGAGTCATACCTGCAGCGTCGAAGGCATCGCCCGTGGCGCAGCAGGGGATCCTAACCATTCGAGGTTGACCCTTTCATGTCGTGACCGGCGTTGCGCGACAACGCCGGCGGCGTCGGCTATCACCACGGCCCACGAACTGCCGTAGCCACGTCGCAAGGTTCTCCGAGTTCCCTGCCGGAATTCCTGGTCGCGGACTGTGATTCGTCGAATCGATGTGCGAATCAACAACTTACGTCAGAGCACTCGACCGGCCGCTCGCAGCCCGGTCACGAGCCGGTCGGTATTGCACCCCCGGCACCGAAAGCGAATCGGGCTCGCGACGCCGGGCCGCAAATAATTTTCCAATCAGTAAACCGGTACTGCGGCCGGTGCGGGTTTGCCTCGAGGTGCGACCGCCGTGCCGCTGAATCAGGTGGGATAACAATGGATTTCGGATTCCTACCGCCGGAAGTCAACTCCGGCAGGATGTACGTCGGCCCCGGCGCCGGCCCGATGCTGGCCGCCGCGGCGGCGTGGGATGGGTTGGCCGTCCAGCTGCACTCCGCGGCGGCGTCGTACGAGTCGGTGATCGCGAGCCTGACCGGTGATTGGCGAGGCCTCTCGTCGGGCATGATGGCGGCGGCGGCAGCGCCGTATGTCGCGTGGATGAGCTTGACCGCCGCCCAAGCCGAGCAGGCCGCCGATCAGGCGCGAGTGGCGGTGGCCGCCTATGAAGCCGCGTTCGCCGCGACCGTGCCGCCGCCGATCGTCGCCGCCAACCGTGCGCGGTTGATGGCGCTGATCGCGACCAACCTCCTCGGTCAAAACACTCCGGCGATCATGGCAACCGAGGCCGAGTACGCCGAGATGTGGGCCCAGGATGCCGCGGCGATGTACGGCTATGCCGGTTCCTCGGCGGCCGCCGCTCAGATGACGCCGTTCACCCAGGCGCCGCAGACCGCCAACCCGGCCGGGACGGCGGCACAAGCCGCTACCGTCGCCAACGCTGCCGGCGGGTCGGTCGTGACCCACACGCAATCGGCTCTGCCGCAACTGATGTCCGTCGTGCCTCAATCACTGCAGAGCCTGACCACGCCTGCTGCTGCTGCTGCCGACCCCCCGTCGCTGCTGTCGGCTCTCGACTCGGCGCTCACGGGTCCACTGGGCCCAGTGTCGCTCTTCGGCATCGGCGGCAGCCCTTATCTGCTGGGCGTCGAAAACTATCTGGTGCCACAAAACGTGGCCAATGTGAACAGTGCCAGGCAGCGGCTGGACCGCGACCGACTCAAGCTGGCCCAGCTCGGCGGCGGGGCCGAGCCGGGCAACCGCGTGGTCGGCTCACCGAGGCCCGGTGGTGCCGAAGTTCCAACGGGGATAGGCCGAGCGGCCATGGTCGGGCGCCTGTCGGTGCCACAGGGATGGGCCGCCGCCGCCCCGGAAGTTCGGCCGGTCGCCATGGTGTTGCCACAAACCACAGTCGCCGGTGCGCCGGCGGCACTGGCGGCAGAGGGGCAGGGGTCGCTGTTCGGCAATATGGCCGCTTCGGGTCTGGCCGGGCGTGCCGTGGCTGCCGCCGGCGGTGGTTCTACTCGCGGAATGAGCCTCGGGGGCAGCGCATTCGGGCGGGCGGCAACTACCGCCACCATCATCGTCATCAACGCCGACGACGCGCGGGACTAGCTGCCGTCGCCAATATCGAGGAGCAGCAATGGATTTTGGAGCCTTACCCCCGGAGATCAACTCCGCTCGGATGTATGCGGGTCCCGGTTCGGGGCCGATGTTGGCCGCCGCGTCGGCGTGGGATGGCTTGGCCGCTCAGCTGCACTCTGCGGCGGCAGCGTACGACGCGGTGATTTCCAACCTGGCCAGCGGTTGGCAGGGGCCGTCGTCGGCGGCCATGGCGGCCGCGGTTGCACCCTACGTGGAATGGATGAGTCTCACCGCCGCGCAGGCCGAGCAGGCCGCCGCGCGGGCCAGGGCGGCGGTGGCCGCCTACGAGACCGCGTTCACGGCGACGGTGCCCCCGGTGGCGATCGCGGAGAACCGCAGCCGGCTGACGGCACTGGTGGCGACCAATGTGCTGGGCCACAACGCTGCCGCGATCGCGGCCACGGAGGCGGAGTACGGGCAGATGTGGGCGCAAGACGCCGCGGTGATGTACGGCTACGCCGGATCCTCGGCGACCGCCGCGCAGATGACGCCGTTCGACTCGGCGCCACAAACCACCAATCCCGCCGGAGCGTTCGGTCAATCGGGCGCCGTCGCCCAGGCCGCCGGCGTCGCTCCGGCCAACGCGCAATCCGCCCTGTCGCAGTTGATGTCCTCGACGCCGCGAACCTTGCAAAGCCTGGCAGCGCCGGCTGCATCCCCCGCAGCGGATCCGTCGTCGTTGGCGACATGGCTGAACAACCTGAACTCCACACCGCTGGCGCGGATCGCCGCGAACGTCGAGTTCGTCACCAAAGCCATTCGTCCGGTGAACGACACGTTGCTCAGCCTGAGCTTGGGCCTGGTGGTGACGGCACGGACCTGGAGCGACACGGCGGTCGACCTGGAGGGACCGCTGTTCGCCGCGCTCGGCTCGAGCACGCAGGCGGCCACGACGGCCGGCGCGTCCGCCGTGTCCGCAAGTGTCGGCAGCGCCGGCCTGGCAGGAGCGTTATCCGTACCGCCGAGCTGGGCGGTGGCCAGCCCGGGGATCAAGTTGGCCGCCACCTTGCTGGAGTGCACCAGCGCGGCGGCAGCGCCGACGGTCATGGCGAGCACGAGTGGTCTCGCTGGCGAAATTGCCCTGGCGGCCTTGGCCGGAAGCGCCCTGGGCGGTGCGGTGCCCCGCGGGATCACCGGAACCGCCCTGCGGGGGGTGGGACGCCGGTCGGACGACGACGCCGACACGCCGGACAAGCTGAAGACCGTCCTGGCGGAACTGCAACAGGCGCCCGAGGCGGTTCAGCACTGGCATACCGACAAGGCGCACCTGGAAAGCCTTCTAGACCAGCTGGCCAAGAAACCGGGCGTCCATGCCGTGCACTTGTCCTCTGCCGAGAAGTCCAAGGCCACACCACCCCGGGCCACCTGGGGGTAGCCAAACGTGGGCTCGGCCTGTGGCGCCGCTAGGCCGCGCGGCGGCGATGCCACGGTGCGTGCGCCGACGCCATCGTCAGGTCGCGCGCGTCGGCCGGCAGGTGAGACACCGAAGCCAAGGCCTCGTCACCGCTGCGCGGGCGGGCGTCGCGATGAATCCACCAGGCGGCCGTCATACCCACGAAGCCGACCGCCAAGGCCAATACGATTACGACGTCCCCGAAGGCGAGCAACAAGATTGTGCCCGCGATGATCCACAGTGTCTCGGCGATCGGGTAGCGGGCGCCGAAACGTCCTCCGGTGGGGGTCTGCATGTCAGCCTCGCTAGGTGGGGTCACCGTTCGTTGAGTGACTAGGTGTTGCAACACCTGGACGATCGGAAGGTTGCCCGATCGGGCGACGACGTGACCCAACTCACCACCCGGCTCACGCCGTCGAGGCGCCGGCGCGATTCTGGTTTGCCAACGCGGCAAGTCCCAAGCCGAGAAACAACGCCGCGCCGCCGCCGGTGATGACGGCACCGGCCGGCGGCAGCGTCTGGCGTTGGACGCCGCGTAGCGCCCCGATGACGTCCAGTGCGTCGGTGAGCAGCCCAAGTTGTAGCGCGCGGGTGCGCAACCGCGGAGAGGCATCCGTGACGGCGAGGGCCAGCGTCAATTCGCGAGACCCGAACAGCTGGGTGGTGAAGGGCTGCCGCTCGGCGCCGGCCAGCCCAAACAGGCGCGCGGCCTTGGCCGGAGCCGCCCATGCGGTCACGCCGGTGGCGAAGCGCAGCGCGGCGAATGTCGGGATGAGAACGCGGTTCGGTGAGGTGGTCATCCGACCATCCTCTTGCGCCGTGCCGCCGATTCATACCCCTCGCCGGACTGGCCATGACAGTGGCGGCCCGTCACACATTATGCGGTGCCCCCGGCAGGATTCGAACCTGCGACACCGGCTTTAGGAGAGCCGTGCTCTATCCCCTGAGCTACGAGGGCGGACGGGCCTGAGCTTACCGGCAGGCCGACCCCTGAATCGCCACGGCGGTCAGCGCAGTTCGGCGATCACCTTCGAGAAGTTCTCGATGTTGTTGTCCTGCACGGTGAAGGACGAGACGCCGTACTTCTCCCGGTACCCGGACAAGGTGTCGGCGATCTCGCGCGGCGAACCGCTGAGCACCGAGGGCTGCGACAGGATCTCCTCGTCGGACAGATCCGGCGAATAGGCGCGGGTCAGCTTGAGGTCGGGCTCGGTCTCGCCGGCCCGCGGCATCGCGGTGATGGCCAGATTCAGCTCCAGCGAGTCGAACCGATCTCCGGCGGCCTTGCGGACGAAGTCGACCCGCTCGGCGAACGGGTCCTCGACGTCGCGCACCCTGGATCCGGTCAGCCCGATGATGTCGGCGTTGCGGGCGGCGATCGTCAGCACCCGATCGCCGTTGCCGGCGATGATCAGCGGCGTCGACGGGTGGTGCGCTTTCAGGTACTTCGTCATGTGTTCGAGGTAGTCGACCCGCTCGCGGGCGCTGGGATACGGGATCTCCGCGGCTTCGAACTCCTCGCGGACGTAACCGGTGCCCAGCCCGATCTCCAGGCGGCCGTCGCCGAGCAGGTCCAGTGCCTGCATGTCCCGGCTGAGCAGGGCCGGCTTGTAGAACGCCGAATTGAGCACATACATGCTCAGCCGCAGCGTCGTGGTGGCCATCGCGACCGCGGTCAGCGTCGGGAAGGGCGCGGCGGCGCCCAAATGGTCGGGCACACAGAGGATGTCGAAGCCGGCGTCCTCAGCGCGCTTGGCCTTGTACAGCAGGGCATCGCGCGACTTGAAGAACCGCATGCTCATTCCGAAGCGAAAATCCTTGGCCACCAACATTCTCCGTTCAACGATGCGATATCGACCAACTGCGGGCGGCGTCGGCCAACCCCTGGATCAGGGCGCTGGTGACCGACGACAAACCGTCGTCACCCGGCAGCGGGCTGCGCGGGCTGATCCCGCGGACCCGCGCCGAGAGCTCCAGCTGGGTTCCACCGGCACGCACCCGGTTCACCGGGTTGCGCGGATGCAGGCCACGCAGTTCCGGTGGGATCTCGTCGAGGTCGGTGATCAACTGGTAGCCGTCCAGCCGGACGTGCCGGGCCAGGTGGGCGGCCAGCGCCCGGTTGCGGCCCCCCGCCAGTAGCTGGGTGCTGCGGCCGTCGCGGCCGTACCCGTGCAGTGACACCGCGACGTCCACATGGTCGAGGAACTCGGCGAGCCGCGGTGATTCGGCCGGGTCGAACAGCGCCGACGCCAGGTGGTGCGGGTAGCGATCGGGATGGCGCACCACATACACCGACGCACCGGCCTCCTCGGCGGCGCGTTCGGCGATGACGTCCGTCATCTCTTCCAGCCCACCGCCGTGGATCGCCAAAAAGCCGAAACGCGAACGCAATTGGCTGCTCTCCGTCACCCCGGGCTCGCTCAGCAACACCGAAAACGATTGCGGCCCAGCCCCGGACGTCGACGATTTCAGGCGGGGCCAGCCGGCCGGATCCCAGCGGCGCAAGAAGTCGACCCAGCGTTGCGGCAACCCGTGCTGGGTGGCGCCGTCGATGATTTTGGGTAGGTAGCCCGGCCGCGGTGGGCCCGGCGTCACCCGGTGGTCGATGTACACCCAGGCCGGCGCCGGTCCGTCGTCGGTGTGCACGGTCATTTCGTCGCGCCGGTAGCGCACCGGCACACCCTCGGCGCTGTCCAACGTCGCCAAGTCACCGTCGGAGATCTGCCAGACCACCCCGTAAACCTGGTTACCGGCGAGCGGTTCGACGGTGGCCACGCCGCGCTGGTTGATCAGCCAGTCGTGGTCGGCCAGCACCGCCGGCCGCGGATCCGCGGCGTCGGGGCAGCGCTGCGCCATCTGACGGACGCATAGGTTCGACCCGTATGCGAAGTAAAGGTGCCGGCGGGCCGGCATTCAGCCGGTCACCGTCAGCCAGATGAGCACCACGTTAAGCAGACTAATCAATACGCCGACGGCCCAGCCGAGAATGGTGATGATGCGGTGATTGACGTCGCCGCCCATCAGGCCGCGATCGCTGGTCAGCTTGATCAAAGGCAGCACGGCAAAAGGTATTCCGAACGACAAGACCACCTGGGACAACACCAGCGCGCGGGTGGGATCGAACCCCACCGCCAGGATCACCAGGGCGGGCACCAGGGTGATCAACCGGCGCAGCACCATGGGGACCGAGCGGTGCAGCAACCCCTGCATGATCATGGCGCCGGCGTAGGCGCCCACCGACGACGACGCCAGACCCGATGCCAGCAGCCCGATCGCGAACAGCACCGCGATGGTCGCGCCCAGCGTGTTGTGGATCGCGGAGTAGGCACCCTCGATGGAGGCGCTCACGTCGCGGTGCTGCAGGTTGATCGCGGCGATGATCAGCATCACGGCGTTCACCGTGCCGGCGACCGTCATCGCCAGCACCACATCCCAGCGGGTGACGCGCAGCAGCAGGCGCCGGTGTGACCCCTCGTCGGGATGGCCGTGCCGGTCCAGGACCAGACCCGAATGCATGTAGACCGCGTGCGGCATGACGGTGGCGCCCAGGATGGCGGCCGCCAACAGCACGCTTTCGGTGCCGTGGAACCGGGGCACCAGGCCGCCGAGCATCTCCTCAGGAGGGGCGGTCTTGACAAAGAAGCTCGCCGCGAACCCGACCGCGATCACCAGCAGCAGGCCGGTGATGACGCGCTCGAAGATGATCTGTCCGCGCCGATCCTGAATTCCCAACAGCAGCAAGGCGACCAGGCCGGTGATCACGCCGCCCACCAGCAGCGGCAGGTTGAACAGAATGTGCAAGGCGATGGCCCCGCCGACGACCTCGGCCGCATCGGTGGCAATGGCCACGAGTTCGGCCTGAGCCCAGTAGACGAGCCGAGCCGGGCGGCCCATCCGCTTGCCGATCGTGGCGGGCAGGGAGCGCCCGGTGACCAGCCCCAGCTTCGCCGACAGGTACTGCACCAGCCCCGCCAGCACGTTGGCCGCCACGATCACCCACAACAGCAGGTAGCCGTACTGCGAGCCGGCGCTGACGTTGGCCGCGACGTTTCCGGGGTCGACGTAGGCGATCGCGGCGACGAACGCGGGCCCGAGCAAGTACCAGTTGCCCTTGAGCGAGCCCTGGGTGCGCTGCCCCAACGTGCCGACCTCGATTCACTTCACCGAATAAGAAAGTGAGGGTAGTCGAACATCTGGGCGCGACCCGCAGCGGCTAGGGCGTTTCCCGCCCGTCGCGCATCACTGCGGCAGGTAGAGCCCCTTGCCGGTGACCAGCGGCAGGTCCAGGGTGGTCACGATGCCCGGTTCGGCGGCGATCACCGCGGGGATCGCGTTGACGACGCGCATCGCGGTCGCCACCAGGCCGGCGTGGTTGTGGTCGCCCTTGCGGCTGCTCAGACAGACATCCATGGCGTAGGACGGCTCGCCGGTGATCTCGATGCGATAAGAGCCGCCTTCTTGGGCCGGCTGCGGCCAGTCGGGACACAGGTCCTCGCGCAGCCGGGTGACGTGTTCGAGGACGACGACGGGGTGGCCGTCGACCTTGCCGAACACCTCGAAGCGCAGCGCCGCGGCGGTGCCCTTGGCGATATGGCCCGAGGCGATGTCGAAGTCCTCGGGGGCCGGGATGCGCACGTAGTCCTGGGTGACCTCGTCGAGCGCAACGCCCAGGCCCGCCGCGATCTGACGGATCACCGATCCCCACGCCAGGCTGAGCACGCCGGGCTGCAGCAGCATCGGGATGTCGTCCAGCGGCTTGCCGAACCCCATGACGTCGAACATGACCGCGGCGCTGTCATAGGTGGCGTAGTCGACGATCTCCATGCACCGGATCTGCTGGATGCTCTGGCAGGTGCCGGCCAGCGCCAGCGGTAACAGGTCGTTGGCGAAGCCGGGATCGATACCGTTGACATAGAGGCTCGAATTACCTTGTTGCGCAGCCTCTTCCAGGGGCTTGATGAGCTCCTCGGGAATCACCTGCCACGGGTACTGCAAGAACACCGGGCCACTGCCGACGATGTTGATGCCGGCGGCCAGGACGCGCCGGTAGTCCTCGAGCGCCTCGGGCAGCCGGTTGTCGGCCAGCGCGTTGTACACGGCGCACTGCGGCCCGGTGGCCAGTACGGCATCCAGGTCGGTGCTCGCCAGCACGCCGGTCGAGTCGGTAAGTCCCGCAAGTTCTGCCGCGTCCTTGCCGGCCTTTGCTTCGGACGAGACCCAGACGCCTTTGAGGTCGAACTCCGGATTGGTGATGAGCGCCCGCAGCGCGTGGATACCGACGTTGCCGGTGCCCAATTGGACGACGGGGATGGGCATGACGTGCTCCTCAAGTGGTCAGGGGTCACAGATCCGGGACGGGGATGTCGAGGTTGGGGAAGGTGAGGCCGCCGTCGACCTCGAGCGTCTTGCCGGTGAGGAAGCTGCCCGCGGGCGAGGCCAAATAGACTGCGGCAGCGGCGATGTCGACGGGGTCACCGAGGCGGCGCATCGGTGTGGCCTTCTCCATCGGTGCCCGTAGTTCATCGTTGGAGGCAACCACGTCCAACGCGGAGGTCAGGATCGAACCCGGGGCGATCGCGTTGACCCGAATCCGCGGGCACAAATCCAGGGCGGTCAACCGGGTGTAGTGCGACAGCGCGGCCTTGGCGGTGCCGTAGGCGGCGAAACCACGCCCGGCCAGCCGGCCCATGGTCGAGGTGATGTTGATGATGCTGCCGCCGTCGGAGTGCTCCAGCATCAACGGCACCGCCGCCAGCGTCAGCGCGTGGGCCGTGGCGACGTTGAAGGTGAAGGCGTCCTTGAGATCCTTCGTCGAGGTGGTCAACAGCGTGTTGGGCATGGTCCCGCCGACGTTGTTGACGACGATGTCTAGTTTTCCGAAGGCCTCGACGGCCTGGCCGGCGAGCTCCGCGGTGGACTCCGGGTGCGCCAGGTCGGCGGCCACCACGTGGGCCCGCCGCCCGACGCCGCGGACCTGCTCGGCGACGGCTTCTAGTTGTGATTCCGTGCGCGAGGCGATGAGAACATCCGCACCCGCCTCGGCGAAGGCCAGCGCGATGGCCGCCCCGAGGCCACGGCCTGCACCGGTGATGACGGCGACTTTGTCGTCGAGACGGAACCTGTCAAGGATCATGGCGGCCTCTCTTCGTTTCGGTGTTCAGCCGACACGGTAGCAAGCCGCGCCGTCTCGGAACGGGCATTTCTGGAACAGGTTCTACTTTTGCATACGGGGTCAACGCCACCCGAAGACGAAGTCTGCCCGCACCCGGCCCCACCCTCACCGGCCGGGACAACGACTTGGGCGTGGACACCTTCTCGTTCTATAGGCCGACCCGGGCGGGGTCTTACCCGATCGTGGTGGTCAGCTACGAGGTCGTGTGTTCGAAGTACCCCGACCCCCAGGTGGGTGCGGCGGTGAAGGCGTTTCTGCAGAGCACCATCGGGAGCGGGCAGAACGGCTTGGCGGACAACGGCTACATCCCGGTACCGGCGCCGTTCAAGTCCCGGCTGTCGGCTGCCATCGACGCCATCGCGTGATTCGCCGAACGGGCCCTCGCCGGATGGGCCATTTTCTTTGCTGCCCCGCGCTTTCCAGGTGACACCGCGTTCGGCCCCCGCCCACGTCGACGCCGGTCGCCGACGCGTTCAGCGGCGATCGCCGAACAGTTTGCTCATAGTTAACCTTGTTACTGTTAGCTTCGTGGCTGCGAGACGGGCCGGTCGGGGCGCAGCGTTACCGACCGGCGGCGATGCTGTTTCATCCCTACCGTAAGGAAGCGAATTGAAACTCAACCGATTTGGCGCCGTGCTCAGTGTCGTCAGCGCCGCAGCGCTGGCGCTGTCCGGATGCGGAAGCGACAACAACGGGACCGGCGCGAGTGCTACCAGCGGATCCGCATCGGGCAAGGTGAGCTGCGGCGGGGCGAAGACCCTCAAGGCCAGCGGTTCGACGGCCCAGGCCAATGCGATGACCCGCTTCGTCAACGCGTTCGAGCAGGCCTGCCCCGGCCAGACGCTGAACTACACCGCCAACGGTTCGGGTGCGGGAATCAGCGAATTTAACGGTAAGCAAACGGATTTCGGCGGTTCGGATTCGCCCCTGGCGCCGAAGGAATACGCCGCGGCGCAACAACGATGCGGTTCGCCGGCGCTGAATCTGCCGGTGGTATTCGGTCCGATCGCCATCACCTACAACGTCACCGGCGTCAATTCGCTGAGCCTGGATGGCGCCACGGCCGCGAAGATCTTCAACGGCGCGATCACGACGTGGAATGACCCCGCGATCCAGGCGCTCAATCCCGGCGTCACGCTGCCCGCCGAACCGATCCACGTCGTGTTCCGCAACGACGAATCCGGCACCACGGACAACTTCCAGAAGTACCTCGATGCCGCCGCCAACGGCGCGTGGGGCAAGGGTGCTGGAAAGACGTTCAAGGGCGGGGTCGGCGAGGGGGCCAAGGGCAACGACGGCACCTCGGCGGCGATCAAGGCCACCGAAGGATCCATCACCTACAACGAGTGGTCGTTTGCCCAGGCGCAGAAACTGAACATGGCCAAGATCGTCACCTCGGCCGGCCCGGACGCGGTGTCGATCAGCGCCGACTCGGTGGGCAAGACGATTGCCGGCGCCAAAATCGCCGGCCAGGGTAACGACCTCGTGCTCGACACGCTCTCGTTCTACAAGCCGACCCAGGCCGGTTCCTACCCAATCGTGTTGGCGACCTACGAGATCGTCTGCTCGAAGTATCCCGACGCCCAGATCGGTACCGCGGTCAAGGCGTTCCTGCAGAGCACCATCGGCGCCGGGCAGAATGGCCTGGCCGACAACGGCTACATCCCGATCCCTGACGCGTTCAAAGCGAGGTTGTCTGCTTCCATCAACGCGATCACATAACCTGAGGTGGTCGTGACACGAGGAACAGCAATCAGCCCGTCGACCACGGAGAAGCCGGCACTCACAGCGCTGAGTGAACACGTGGGACGGCGTGCCGATCGACTGTTCAAGCTGATCGCCGCCGCCGCCGGTTCGACGATCGTGGTCGCGATCCTGCTGATCGCGGTGTTCCTGTTGCTGCGTGCCGTCCCGTCGCTGCGCGTGAACCACGCGAACTTCTTCACCAGCGCCAAATTCAGCACCAGCGACCCGCACAACCTCGCGTTCGGTATCCGCGACCTGCTGATGGTCACGGTGCTCAGTTCAGTCAGCGCGCTGGTGCTGGCCGTCCCCGTCGCGGTCGGCATCGCCGTGTTCCTCACCCAGTACGCGCCGAAGCGGCTGGCGCGTCCGTTCGGCGCGGTGGTGGATCTGCTCGCCGCTGTGCCGTCGATCATCTTCGGGCTGTGGGGGATTTTCGTGCTGGCACCGCAGATCGAGCCGGTGGCGGCGTATCTCAATCGCCACCTCGGCTGGTTTTTCCTGTTCAAGCAGGGCAACGTCTCGTTGGCCGGCGGTGGGACCATCTTCACCGCCGCGGTGGTGCTCTCGGTGATGATCCTGCCGATCGTCACCTCCGTCTCGCGTGAGGTGTTTCGGCAGACCCCGCACATCCAGATGGAAGCGGCCCAGGCGCTGGGCGCCACCAAATGGGAAGTGGTGCGGATGACCGTGCTGCCGTTCGGCCGCAGCGGTGTGATCGCGGCCTCGATGCTCGGGTTGGGGCGTGCGCTGGGCGAAACCGTGGCGGTACTGATCATCCTGCGGTCGGCCGCCCGCCCGGGTAACTGGTCGCTGTTCGACGGCGGCTACACGTTCGCCTCGAAGATCGCCTCGGCGGCCGCCGAGTTCAGCGAGCCGTTGCCCACCGGGGCGTATATCTCGGCGGGGTTCGCGCTGTTCGTCTTGACGTTCGTCGTCAACGCGCTCGCGCGGGCGATCGCCGGCGGCAAGGTCAACGGATGACCCGCGCCGGCGACGATGCAGAGCGAAGCGATGAGGAGGAGTGGCGCTCGTGACGGCTGAAGCGCTCGACCGGCCGGTCAAGGTCGAGGTGTTCAGGCCGCTGAGCTTTCGGCGCCGGATCACCAACAACGCCGCGACCATCTTCTTCCTCGGCTCGTTCTGCGTCGCGCTGGTGCCGCTGATCTGGGTGCTTTGGATCGTCATCGAACGCGGCTGGTACGCCGTGACGCGGTCGGGGTGGTGGACGCATTCGCTGCACGGCGTGCTGCCGGAACAGTTCTCCGGCGGGGTGTACCACGCGCTGTACGGCACGCTGGTGCAGGCCGGGGTGGCCGCGGCCCTGGCCGTACCGCTGGGACTGATGACCGCGGTGTTTCTGGTCGAATACGGATCCGGGCGCCTGGTGCGGCTGACGACATTCATGGTCGACGTGCTCGCCGGGGTGCCCTCGATCGTGGCGGCGCTGTTCATCTTCAGCCTCTGGATCGCCACGCTGGGCTTCCAGCAGAGTTCGTTCGCTGTGTCGCTGGCGCTGGTCTTGCTGATGTTGCCGGTGGTGGTGCGCTCCGCCGAGGAGATGCTGCGGCTGGTGCCCGACGACCTGCGTGAAGCCAGCTATGCGCTCGGTGTGTCCAAATGGAAGACCATCGTGCGGATCGTCTTCCCGATCGCGATGCCTGGCATCGTGTCCGGCATCCTGCTGTCCATCGCGCGGGTGATCGGCGAAACGGCGCCGGTGCTGGTGCTGGTCGGCTACAGCCGGTCGATCAACCTCGACATCTTCCACGGCAACATGGCTTCGCTGCCGCTGCTGATCTACACCGAGCTCACCAACCCTGAACACGCGGGCTTCCTGCGGATCTGGGGTGCGGCGCTGACGCTGATCATCATGGTCGCCGCCATCAACATCGTTGCCGCGCTGACCCGTTTCCTCGCCACGCGCAAACGCTGAGTGGGCTTACTTCGACGACGCTTTTGAGGCCGTCTTCTTGGCGGGAGCCTTCTTGGCGGCCGTCTTCTTCGCCGGGGCCTTTTTCGCCGCGGCCTTCTTCGCGGGCGCCTTCTTCGCGGGTGCCTTGCCGTTACCGGAGCGCGCCTTGACGCTGGCTTCGAGCTTGGCGAGCAGGTCGGAGACGTCCTCGGTCTCGTCCAGCTCCTTCGGCTTCTCCTCGGTGGTAAACGCCTCTCCGCCTTCGAGTTTGGCTTGGACCAGCTCGTGCAGCTGCTCCTGGTAGTCGTCGTGGTAGCGGTCGGGGTTGAACTCCTCGGCCATCGAATCCACCACCTGCCCGGCCATTTTGAGCTCGGCGGGTTTGACCTCGACCTTCTTGTCCAGGATCGGAAAGTCCGGATCGCGAATCTCGTCGGGCCACAACAACGTGTGGATCACCATCACGTCGCGTTTGCCGAAGTCCTTGACGCGCAAAGCCGCCAGCCGGGTCTTGTTGCGCAGGGTGAAATGCACGATCGCCATCCGATCCGTCTCGGCCAGCGTCTTGGCCAGCAGCACATAGGATTTCGACGACTTCGAGTCGGGCTCCAGGAAATAGCTGCGGTCGAACAACATCGGGTCCACGTCGCTGGCCGGCACGAACTCCAGCACCTCGATCTCGCGGCTGCGCTCCTCGGGGAGGGTGGCGATGTCGTCGTCGGTGATGATGACCGTGCGGCCGTCGTCGGATTCGTAGGCGCGGGCGATGTCACGGTATTCGACGACCTCGCCGTCCACCTCGCAAATGCGCTGGTATCGGATGCGGCCGTTGTCCTTGGCGTGCACCTGGTGAAACTTGATGTCGTGATCCTGGGTGGCGCTGTACACCTTGACCGGGACATTCACCAGCCCGAACGCGATGGAACCCTTCCAGATGGAGCGCATGCAGATCAGTATGCCCGGCGGGCCTGCGGCAAAACAGCACGACGAGGCTACGACCTTCGTCGTTGGACCGGGCCCGCGCACCGACGGGAGGCGCCCCTAGCGACCCGAAGCGGCATCCAGCGCAGCCCGGTCCGGCAGGTCAGCTCCCGCGCGGGCGACGGTCAGCGCCGCACACATGCTCGCCGTCTCGAGTGCCGCGGTCAGCGCGTCCACATCGATTTCGCGCAACGCGGGGCGCCGGTCACCGCCCAACGATTCCGATTCCCACAGCGCGTCGAGCAGGCCGGCCATGAAGGAGTCGCCGGCCCCGACGGTGTCGACCACGCGGACCGCGCGGGTCGGCACCCGGGCCACCCCGGCCGCGCAGAAAGCCACCGCGCCGCGGTCGGCCATCGTCACCGCCACGATCGCGGGCCCCAACCGCAGCCACGTCTGCGCGATCTGCTCGGGCGGCTGCGTGGGGTCGATCCAGCGCAGGTCTTCCTCGCTGACTTTCACGATGTCGCTGCGTTCGACCAGATGCTCGATGCGCGCGACGGCCGGCTCCCGGTCGGCGATCAGCGACGGCCGCACGTTGGGATCGAAGGTGACGGTGGCCGAGACGCGATAGGTATCGATCAGCGCCGCCACCGCCAGGCAGCCCGGATCCTGCACGGCGGCTATCGATCCGGTGTGCACGAAAAGCGGCGGCGCGACCGGCGGG
This sequence comes from Mycobacterium sp. 1165196.3, assembly GCF_001673415.1. Taxonomy (NCBI): domain Bacteria; kingdom Bacillati; phylum Actinomycetota; class Actinomycetes; order Mycobacteriales; family Mycobacteriaceae; genus Mycobacterium; species Mycobacterium sp. 1165196.3. The sequence goes on from NZ_LZLU01000083.1 coordinate 35,676, forward strand.
GTTCCGGAGAGCCGCCAGTCCAGATCGAAAACATAGTCGGCCGAGCCGTCTTCGGCGATCGTTGAACGCGCGGTCGCGGTGCGCCGCGCCGTTGTGCTATCCGAAAGCAGTTGCACGCCCGCGGATTCGACGTAGTCCGCGATGCGCCTGCCGTACGCGTCGTCGGCGATGGAGGTCAGGAAGTCGACCTCGCGGCCCAGCCGGCCGAGCCCGACGGCGACGTTGAGCGGGCTACCGCCGACATGCTCGTCGGCCCCGACGATGTCGATCAGCGACTCGCCGATGACCAGGCCACGGGTCATCGCACCAAGGCCTCCAGCGTCGCGCGGGCGCCCTTGTGGTGCAGCGAGTCCAACGCCCAGGTGTAGGCCTGGACGAAGCGCGGCTGGTGGGCCAAATCGCCGAACACGGCCGCGATTTCGATGAACGCCGTGGGATTCTCGTACTGCGAACGCGCGATCGGGATCAGCGAATCCGCAAGTCGATCCACCACCTCGTACGGTTTACCCCATTCGTCGGTGCCTTCGGCGTAGCGGGCCCAGCTCGCCACCACCGCGGCGGTCACCTGAACCGGGCCGTCGCTGGCCAGGTTGTCGCAGATCACCGGGATCAACCATTTCGGAATGCGATCCGACGAATAGGCACACAACCGCGACACCGTGTCGCGCACGCCGGGGTTGGAGAACCGCTCGACCAGCGTGCGGGTGTAGTCGTGCAGGTCGATCCCGGGCACCGGCGGCAAGGTCGGGATGGCCTCGGATTCAAAGTAGGCAAGCAGGAATTCGGCGAACAACGGATCGCTCGCGGCCTCGTGGACGAAAGTGAAGCCGCACAGATGGGCGAAGTAGGCCAGACACTGATGGCCCGCGTTGAGCAGTCGCAGCTTCATCAGCTCGTACGGGGCGACATCGTCGACCAGCAGCACGCCCGCCTTTTCCAGCGGCGGCCTGCCGTCGGCGAAATCGTCCTCGAGTACCCAGGCGGTGAACGGCTCGGCCACCACCGGCCACCGGTCATTGATGCCGAAATCGCGCCGCACCTCGGCGGCCATCTGCAGGGTCGTCGCCGGGGTGATCCGGTCGACCATCGAACTCGGGAACCGGGCGCGTCCATCGATCCACTGCGCCAGTGCGGGGTCCCGGCTTTCGGCGTTCGCCAGCACGGCCCGCCGGGCGATCTCACCGTTGTTCTCGATGTTGTCGCACGACACGATCGTCGGCGCGGGAAGCCCACGCCGGCGACGCCGGTCCAGGGCCTCGACGATCAACGCGAAGGCGGGCCCGTCCGGGTCCCGATACCCGCCCTCGGTGATGGTCAGCGAAATGATCCGGGTGGCCGGTGCCGCAAGCACTTCCACCGCCGGCTCCGGATCGTCGGGGGCGTAGTGGTAGTCGATGATCGAGCCGATCACGTGGGCGTCCCGGCTGCCGTCGGGCTTTTCCAGGATGAGCGTATAGAGCCCGTCCTGATCGTCGAGCACATCGCGCATCGTCCAGTCGGCGGGCATCACCCCGACCCCGCAGATGCCCCACTCGCGCGCCAGGCCCTGCTGCAGCAGCAGATTGAGGTACGCGGCCTGATGCGCGCGGTGGAAATGACCCGCGCCGATATGCGCGATGCCGACGGTCACGCTGCCGCGGTCGTAGGTCGGCGCCTCGATCGGCAGCGTGGCGAGCGTCGCATTGTTCAGATTGATTCCGCCAGCCTCCATTGGCCAACTCCTCCCCGGGTCAGTGCCCGGATCGTCACCTGGCTACCGAACCTCCACCCGGTGCGGCCGACAACAGTAGGGCATCGGCGATAGCGTGCCACGAATCTGTTATCGCGACTGCACCGGCCTCGATCAATTCCTCACGGCGACAATCCCGTTCGTCGGGCGGCACGAACATCAGGTTGCCGATGGTGGCGTAGCCGGCCGCGACCGCCGACGTCACGCCCGCCACCGAGTCCTCGATGGCCAGCCCTTGTTCGGCCGCCACGCCCAGCACCTGGCCGCAATGCAGGTACACCGCGGGATCGGGTTTGCTTGTCGGCACCGGAAGAGAATCCTCCGCACTGAACGTCACCGCCTCCGATAGCAGCGCGTCCAGACCGGTGGCGGCGAAACAGGCACGCAACCGCTTGGTGGCGCTGGAGCTCACGGCCGCCAGCGCGTAGCGCGTTGCGAGTTCTCGCAGCGGCTCCAGCACCTGCGGATCGGGGGTCAGCGTGGCGGCCAGATGAGCGGTGACCCGTTCGCGCTCCTCGCCCACCCACTGCTCGAGTTCGTCGGCGGACAGCGCGTTGCCGCCCGCGAGGTCGTCGGCGTTGGCGATCACCGCCGCGGGACGGCCCCGGGCCAGGGACTGCTCGAGCGGCACGACGCACTGCACCGCCAGGTCGAGGGCCGTGGTGCGGAAGTTCTTCCCGACGGCTCGCTTGCGCAACTCCTCGGAGCTGAGCGGGGCGGTCACGCCGAACCTGGCCAGGAAACGATTGGTCACCTCGGTCGAGGCGTCGAAAGCCGGCCGTTCCGAACCGAACAGGTTGTCGTCGGCGTCGCACAGCAACGTGGTGATCGGCGCCGGGTCGAAGGCGCGCACGAAGGTCAACCCGCCGGTCATCGCGACACCAACTCCCGCTCGTCATTGCGCATCGCGTCCCGCAGCGTGGGCACCACACCGCGCACGTCGATATCGGCGATCATCGCGCCCAGGCGCTGGGAGAAGCCGGGAACCGCGCGCACCTCGGCGAACATCTCATGCCCCAGGAGCGGATCCGGGTTACTGCGTGCCATGTTGGCCAACCTAGCGACCGGAATCGCCTGCGAGTCTTCCAGGCGCAGCTTGCGCCCGTTGAGGTCGTGGCCGCGCATGTAGCGCGCCCATCCGGCGACGGCCAACATCAGCAGCGTGTGCGGCCTGCCCTGGGCGATGGCCTCCTGCAGCGAGGGCAGCACGAACGTCGCGATCTTGTTCGTTCCGCGCCGCGCCAGCCGCGAAAGCTGGTCACTCATCCGGGGGTTGCTGAGCCGATCGAGCAAGGTGCCCCGGTACTCGGGGGTGTTCATGCCGGGAACCGGGGGCAGCAGCGGCTGAATCTCGTCGCGCAGGAGCTTTTCGACGTAGTCGAAGATGATGCGGTCCCGCATCGCCTCGTCGGTGCGCTGGTAGCCGGCCAGGGTGGCCAGGCAGGCAAGCGCGATGTGGGTTCCGTTGAGAAGACGGGTTTTGATCAGCTTGTGATCGCTGACGTCGGCGACGAACTCGGCGCCGACCTCGTCGAGCGGTGGTCGCCCGTTGCTGAACGAATCCTCGATCACCCACTGGCGATGCGGCTCGGTCACCACCGGCCATTTGTCGGCGACGCCGAACGTCTGCTCGACGAATTTGCGCTCGGACTTGGTGGTTTGCGGGGTGATGCGGTCGACCATGGTCGACGGGAACGCGACGTGCGTGTCGATCCAGCGGGCGAGCCCGGGGTCCTTCAACGCGGCGAACGACACCAGCGCGGTTCTCGCGGGCTGGGTGTCGCCGGGAACGTTGTCGCAGCACAGCACCGTGAAGGGGGCGATGCCGGCGCGGCGGCGCCGATCCAGGGCTTCGGCCAGGTATCCCCACGTGGTGGCGAAGCCGTCGGAGGAGACGAGGTCGGCGCGCACGTCGGGGTGGTCGGCGTCGAACTCGTCGGAGACCGGGTTGAGGAAGTATCCGTTGTCGGTGATGGTCAGGCTGACGATGCGGGTTTGGGGGTCTGCCAGGGCGGCACGCACGGCCGCGCCGTCGTTCGGTGCGTAATGCACGGAGCCGATCGAGCCGACCACGCGGGCGGTCTGGCGGTCGTGGCCGCGCTGCACGACGGTGTACAGCCCGTCCTGGGCCGACAGCAGGTGTTTGACGTCGGGGGAATGCAGGCTGACGCTGGTCACCCCCCAACGCCCAGAGATGCCCGAGCGGGCCAAGTCGTCGAAGTAGACGGCCTGATGTGCGCGGTGGAAATTGCCCGCGCCGATGTGGACGACTCCTCGGCCGAGGGCCGACCGGTCGTAGGTGGGGATGTCGACGCGTTGTGAATGCAGTCGAAGCGTCGCATCGCTGAGTGGGACGCCGCTGTTTCGACGCCAAGGGGAGGGGACTACGTCAAACATTGTGTGTCTGTGCCCCGGGTCGATCGGCAATCTAACCCCTTCGTTAGTCATGTCACAAAAAAAGTCGACTGTGACACGATTAGTGGAGGTCAAAACGGTTAACACGCGCGAAACGCGTAGGTTGACAACATGGCACCGCGGGTGAAACTGACCAACGCCGACAAGGTGCTGTACCCCGCCACCGGCACCACCAAGGGCGAAATCTTCGACTACTACACGCAAATCGCCGAGGTGATGATCCCGCACGTCGCCGGCCGTCCGGCCACGCGCAAGCGGTGGCCCAACGGCGTCGACGAAGAGTCCTTCTTCGAAAAGCAATTGGCCGCATCGGCGCCCGACTGGCTGCCGCGCGCCAGCGTGACCCATCGATCCGGAACGACGACATATCCGATCATCGACAGCCCCACCGGTCTGGCCTGGATCGCCCAACAGGCCGCGCTGGAGGTCCACGTGCCCCAGTGGCGCTTCGTCGCCGAGTGGACCCGTAGCCGGGCCGAGGAATTGAAACCCGGACCGGCGACCCGTCTGGTGTTCGACCTGGACCCCGGTGAAGGCGTCACGATGGCTCAGCTGGCCGAGGTGGCGCACGCCGTCCGTGAACTGATCACCGGGATCGGGCTGACCACCTATCCGCTCACCAGCGGAAGCAAGGGCCTGCACCTGTACACGCCGCTCGCCGAGCCGGTGAGCAGCAAGGGCGCGACGGTGTTGGCCAAACGTGTTGCGCAACAACTGGAAAAGACGATGCCCAAGCTGGTGACGTCGACCATGACCAAGAGCCTGCGCGCCGGAAAGATCTTCCTGGACTGGAGCCAGAACAACGGCTCCAAGACGACCATCGCGCCCTACTCGCTGCGCGGACGCGAACAGCCCACCGTCGCGGCACCGCGCACCTGGGCCGAACTCGACGACCCGTCGCTGCGCCAACTTCGCTATGACGAGGTGCTGGAGCGGGTGGCCCGCGACGGCGACCTGCTTGCAGAGCTGGACGAGGATGCGCCCGTTCCGGATCGGTTGACGAAATACCGCAGCATGCGCGACGCTTCGAAAACTCCCGAGCCGGTACCCGTGGCGAAACCCGCTGTCGGACAAGGCAACAGCTTCGTCATCCAGGAACACCACGCCCGCCGGCTGCACTACGACTTCCGGCTGGAACGAGACGGCGTGCTGGTGTCCTGGGCGGTGCCGAAGAACCTGCCCGAGACCACGTCGGTGAACCACCTCGCGGTCCACACCGAGGATCATCCGTTGGAATACGGCGGTTTCGAAGGCATCATTCCCAAGGGCGAGTACGGCGCGGGCAAGGTGATCATCTGGGACTCCGGAACTTACGAGGCCGAGAAGTTCAACGACTCCGCCGAAAAAGGGGAGGTGATCGTCAATCTGCACGGCAGCAAGATCTCCGGACGCTACGCGCTGATCCAAACCAACGGCGATCAGTGGCTGGCGCACCGGATGAAGGACCAGAACGTTTTCGAGTTCGACACGATCGCCCCCATGCTGGCCACCCACGGCTCGGTGACGGCACTCAAGGCGAGCCAGTGGGCATTCGAAGGCAAGTGGGACGGCTACCGGCTGTTGATCGAGGCCGACCACGGCGCGCTGCGGGTACGGTCGCGCCGCGGCCGCGAGGTCACCCGGGAATATCCCGAATTACAGTCGCTGGCAACCGATCTCGCCGCGCACCATGTGGTCCTCGATGGCGAAGCGGTGGTGTTGGACGGCTCGGGTGTGCCCAACTTCCACGAGATGCAGAACCGCGGCCGCGGCTCCCGCGTCGAATTCTGGGCGTTCGACGTGCTCTACCTCGACGGCCGCTCGCTGCTGCGGGCCCGCTACTCGGACCGGCGCAAGGTGCTGGAAATGCTGGCCGCGGGCAGCGCTCTCATCGTTCCCGAACTGCTGCCCGGAGACGGCGCGCAGGCGCTGGAGCATTCGGGCGAGCGCGGCTGGGAGGGCGTGATCGCCAAGCGGCGTGACGCCACCTATCAGCCCGGGCGGCGCTCGTCGTCGTGGATCAAGGACAAGCACTGGAACACCCAGGAAGTCGTGATCGGCGGCTGGAAGGCCGGGGAGGGCGGACGCAGCAGCGGCATCGGCTCACTGCTGATGGGCATCCCCACCGCCGACGGCCTGCACTTCGCGGGGCGCGTCGGCACCGGGTTCACCGAACGCGACCTGGCCAACCTGAAGAAGACGCTGGCTCCGCTGCACACCGATGAATCCCCGTTCCACCCACCGCTGCCCCGCAGCGAAGCCCGGGGCGTGACCTACGTGGAGCCGGTCCTGGTGGGTGAAGTGCGCTATAGCGAGTGGACCCCGGATAACCGGTTGCGCCAATCGAGTTGGCGGGGGCTGCGCCCGGACAAGGAAGCAAGTGAGGTGGTACGCGAGTGAAATGGGTTACCTACCAAGGCGATGACGGCGAGCGCGTCGGGGTCCTGTCCGGCGACACCATCTACGCGCTGCCGCCGGGGGTGACGCTGCTCGAGCTGATCGCGCGCGGCGCGGACGGATTGCGGCGGGCGGGGGACGAAGCGCAGCGCACCCCGTCGGCGACCGTCCCGCTCG
>NZ_LZLU01000084.1:0-854 GCF_001673415.1 Mycobacterium sp. 1165196.3
GGAGGTGCGCGAGGTGAACTTCGGCGTCGACGGCAAGAACCTGCTGGAGCGGATCTCCCTGGTCGCGCGGCCGGGCACGCTCACCGCGCTGATCGGCGGGTCGGGCGCGGGCAAGACCACCCTGTCGCGGCTGATCGCCGGGTACGCCACCCCGTCGTCGGGAACGGTCACCTTCGAGGGCCACGACATCCACACCGAATACGCGTCGCTGCGCACCAGGATCGGCATGGTCCCGCAGGACGACGTCGTGCACCGCCAGCTCACCGTCAGCCAGGCGCTCGGCTACGCCGCCGAGCTGCGCCTGCCGCCCGACACCAGCAAGGCCGACCGCGAACAGGTCGTCGCCCAGGTGCTCGACGAGCTGGGCCTGACCGAGCACGCGGACACCCGGGTGGACAACCTGTCCGGGGGCCAGCGCAAACGCGCCTCGGTCGCGCTGGAACTGCTGACCGGTCCGTCGCTACTGATCCTCGACGAGCCGACCTCCGGGCTGGATCCGGCCCTGGATCTACAGGTCATGACCATGCTGCGACAGCTCGCCGACGCCGGCCGCGTCGTGCTGGTGGTCACCCACTCGCTGACCTACCTCGACGTCTGCGACCAGGTGCTGCTGATGGCGCCCGGCGGCAAGACGGCGTACCTGGGCCCGCCCGGCCAGATCGGCGCGGCCATGGGCACCACCAACTGGGCGCACATCTTCGCCAAGGTGGGCGCCGATCCCGACGAGGCCAACCGCCGCTTCCTCGCGCAGAACAGGCCGCCGCCGCCCACCCGGACCGAGGCGCCGGCCGAACTGGGCACCCCGGCGCACACCAGCAAGCCCCACCAGTTCTCCACGATCGCCCGCCGCCAGG